>NZ_WQNP01000041.1:0-24140 GCF_018783905.1 Ruminococcus sp. MCC718 | reverse complement strand
GGACTGCCCGAATGAACGCCTGTGGAGATAGTAGGTTACGAGGTCTGCGAAGCAGGAAGCCCATTGGCTTTAGACAATGGTAGTTCACAATACCGGAAAGTTATATTCCAAAGATCACAAAAAGATTAAAAGACGCAAATATCATCACAGCCTGTGAAGGGATCAAAGGCGGATATCTGCTTTCTGAAAATCCGGAAAACATTTCTCTGTTTGATATCATATCATCAACAGAAGTCACGATGAAAATAAACCGATGCTTGGAAGAAGATGGATTTTGTTCTAGGAATGCCACAGACTACTGCAGCGTGCATAAAGCATTCCTGAAAGTACAAAAGATCTATGAAGATTCGCTGCGGGCGGTCAGGATCTCAGACATGATAGAATGACCTTTCGGAGAAACTATTTCATGGTATTTTGCAAACCTGTCTATTGAAGAAATAACCGGCAGATGCTATAATTTTTAATAAGCTTCACAATAGCGGATATTTGGCAAAAGGAGGAGAGCAAAATGAAAAATTTGCGAAAGAAAACGGGATGTCTTGTTATGGCAGTGCTGCTTCTGATCATGACGTTTGTTCCTGCAATGTCTGTGACTGTAAGTGCTGCAGCAAATATAGAAGGCAGACTGATCACAGTAGGAGGAAAAACGGTAAACAGTGGCATGAAGATCGCAGAGGTAGAAAAGCTGTTTGGGAAACCAAAGCTTACAACGCCATCTTACTGGGGCGGATATGCTTATACGTTTTACGGGGATAAGTACAGTGACTATCTGTATCTGGAGACAGATGCGGATGGTGTGATCGTCTGCTATGGAAGCGTCAGCCCGGGATTTGAGACGAATGTGTATAATTATGGAGATAAGGTAGACCATTATGTACGCCTGGGTTATGAAGCCACAGATTATGATGATAATTTATATGGTGTGATTTATTATACAAAGTATCATTCGGATGCCTACGAAAGATTTGGGGCAAATCTGACGGAAAATAACCGAAATCTCAATAAACATGCGGCAGAGATGTGGAATGCAGTATCTTATTTGCATGGATATGACACGCCGACCTGTTTTGACGAACAATTGTTTAATGTCGGGGCACAGCTTGCAGATAATTACAGCACGGTATATGATTATTGTAATGATACTGGGCAGAGTGCCTGCTATCAGCTGATGGGAAGCAGCCTGATCAGTTTTCCGGAATATCGCTATCCAAATCCGCTGGAATTTGCAGAAAAAGGGAAAAATTATACCTGTAAAAATGGAAATACGATAGGACTCATGTATTATCCAAAAGGAAGCGACAAGAGCCAGTACTGGGTAATCAATGGATTTGTCAATAAGGAATTGCTGGCAGAATGGAATCCTGTAGCGTACACGGCACAGGAAAAGCAGCAGCTGAAACAGGCGAGAGATTATTATGCAAAATCAGTAGAAGAATTTAATGCAGAAAAATCTTATTATGAAGTAGAACCGTCCTATGATTCTCTGGATACAATAGAAGGAGGAAAATTAAGCGAAGGAATTGCAAAAGGGGCAGTGGATTTTCTGAATGCGATCCGTGCAGGCGGTGGACTGAATCCATTGGAGTATTCAGAAGAGTTATCCGCAGATGCACAGTGCAAATCAACCTATACGGTGTATCTGTCCAAAAACAAGATCAGCAATCCAAATCCGCATTTTCCGCCTCAACTGGACGGATTAAGCGATGAATACTATGCAAAGTGCCAGAGCGGTTCCGGAGAAAATCTGTTTATGTGCGGCATTCTCAGCACAAACATCATTGGAAGTATCAGCAATGCCCTGGACGACAGTTATGGAACCGGGCAATATTATAGCAGAGGACATCGCTATAATCTGCTGAATCCGTCATGGGAATACATCGGTGTAGGAAATACATTGCAGCAGGGATGCCACAAAATGACAGGAACACAGGATTATGATGCAGAAGTTGTGGCATGGCCGGCAAAAGGAGTTACCATTTCAGAGAGTGGTTTTGCACCGTCCGGAATGTGGACATGCCAGTTTTACAATGGACTGAAACCGACGTCAGATACGACAGTGACGGTCAGATGTCTGAACAGTGGAGCAGTCTGGAAAATTGATCCGGCGAATCTTCTGGATTCTCAGGCATATCAGGTCAATGGTACGCTGATCTCATATGCGGACAATTCCATTGCTTTTAAAGTGGGCGGCGTCTATGAGATCACTTATGAGCATCTGAATGACCGGGATGGAAAAGATGCCTCCTATACTTACAGAACGGTATATGAAAAAGCATATCTTTCTTCAGATGGAAAGGAAGAACCGCAGCAGATTTTATTTGATAAGGACAGTATGGAGCTGACGCCGGGAAGCACGGAAAAACTGACAGCGATCATACATCCGGAAGATGCCAGAAATAAGAGAATTTATTTTACAAGCACAAATCCGGCAGTCGCAACCGTCAATGAATGTGGAGAAATTACAGCACATACTATAGGAACTGCTGTGATCACAGCGGTAAGCGAGGCGGGAAATATCACAGCAAACTGCAAAGTTACAGTGGTGCAGAAAAAGGCGGAAACGGCAACCGGAAAGGATGATGAAAAGACGCCTGACAGAAAGCCGGATACACAAAGCAGTATAAAAGTCGGAAAAGCGAAGATCAAAAGTGCGAAAAAGAAAAAGACGTCCCCGACAGTGACCATAACGCTTGCCAGAAAAGTGGCAAAAGCTTCCGGATATCAGATCAAAGTCTATCCGACTTCAGGAAAAGCAAAGAAAAACAAAGGTGCAATAACAACAAAGTACATAACGAAAAATACGAAAAAACTCGTCGTAAAGAATAAGAAATTAAAAAACAAAAAAGGATGCTATGTGAGGATACGGGCTTATCAGAAGATAAACGGAACGAAAAAATTCGGTGCATGGTCTGCAGTCAGAAAAGTAAAAAACAGATAAAGCCGCCACCTCAGTATTCGAAGACGAGGGAATGGAGATGGAGAAAAACGAAAAAACCAAGTATAAATTAGCAGAAGCCATGAAGGAATGTATGAAGACTTCCAAAGTGGATGCGATCACAGTAAAGCAGCTGGCAGAAAAATGTGGTCTGACCAGACAGACCTTTTATCGCAATTTTCTGGATAAATTTGACCTTATCAACTGGTATTTTGGAAAAATCCTGGATCAGTCGTTTGAGCATATGGGAAGAGAAACAAGTGTTTACGATGCACTTGTGCGGAAATTTACCTACATTGAGCAGGAGAAACAGTTTTTTGCTGCAGCGTTCTGCTATGATGAACAGAATTCTCTGAGGGAACATGATTTTGAACTGATTCTGGCATTTTATGAAAATCTGATCCAGGAAAAAATCGGATGTAAAATGAAAGAAGAGATGCATGATCTGCTGGAAATGTATTGCAGAAGTTCTGTCTATATGACCGTAAAATGGGTGCTTGGGAAAAAGATGGCCGCACCAGAAGGACTGGCAGAACTGATGGTAGAAGCGATGCCGGTAAAACTAAAAGAACTGTTTGAGAAACTGGATATGGTCAGGTAAACAATAGATTGTCTCGGATTCTGACAGGCAGCTATCTGCCTGTGATTTCGTTGCAAAGTATTTTTGATAAATGTTACATTTAGTCTGTTTTGTCACTTTTCTTTTTGTGCAAAAGTGTTAAGATAATAACAAAGTGAAACGGAATGATGATGCACAGCTACATAGATACAGCAAAATCATTGCCGGAAACGTTAAAATTTTACAGAAGGGATGTAATAACTATGGCAAACAGAATCAACTTAAACGGAACCTCTTTTCATGGTGCAGGTGCGATTGCAGAGATCGTAAACGAAGCACAGGCACACGGTTTTCAGAAAGCATTTGTATGCTCTGATCCGGATCTGGTTAAATTCAACGTTACTTCAAAAGTAACAGATCGGCTGGAAAAAGCCGGACTTGCATACCAGCTCTATTCTGATATCAAGCCGAACCCGACCATCGACAATGTAAAACATGGTGTTCAGGCATTTAAAGATTCCAAAGCAGATTATATCATCGCCATCGGCGGCGGTTCTTCCATGGATACTGCAAAAGCAATCGGTATCATCATTGCCAATCCGGAATTTGAAGATGTCAGAAGTCTGGAAGGAACTGCACCGACCAAAAACCCATGTGTACCGATCATTGCGGTACCAACCACAGCCGGAACAGCAGCAGAAGTTACGATCAACTATGTTATCACCGATGTAGAGCGTAAACGTAAGTTTGTCTGCGTAGACCCGCACGATATGCCGATCATCGCAGTGATCGATCCGGAAATGATGTCCTCCATGCCGAAAGGACTGACTGCTTCGACCGGTATGGATGCCCTGACACATGCAATCGAAGGATATACTACAAAAGCTGCATGGGAAATGACCGATATGTTCCATCTGGAAGCGATCAAACTGATCTCCGCTTCTTTAAGAGATGCAGTAGAAAACAAAAAAGAAGGCCGCGAAGGCATGGCACTTGGCCAGTACATCGCCGGCATGGGATTCTCAAACGTAGGACTTGGAATCGCACACTCCATGGCACATACCTTAGGTGCTGTTTATGATACACCGCACGGTGTTGCATGTGCAATGATGCTGCCGATCGTTATGGAATACAATCAGGACTGCACAGGCGGGAAATACCGTGAGATCGCACGTGCGATGGGAGTCAAAGGTGTTGATGATATGTCCGTAGAAGAATACAGAAAAGCAGCAATCGATGCCGTAAGAAAACTTTCTGTTGATGTCGGAATCCCGACAAAACTGGAAGCAATCAAAGAAGAAGACCTTGATTTCCTGGCAGAATCTGCTCATGCAGATGCCTGTGCACCGGGCAATCCCAAAGATGCAAGCGTAGAAGACCTGAAAGATCTGTTCCGCAAAATTATGTAAAAACAGATATTGCTGCAAAGTAGGTGAATGTCAGCAAAGCTGACCAGAATTGCCTGCCAAATCTCACGTGTGTTCGACTTGAAATAAGATATATATACCTTAAAGATCACATACTGAAATGTATAAAAACATTTTGGCATGTGATCTTTTTGATGCATACAGAAGCATACCATTGCCTGTTTTACATAAACTTGATAAGAAAAATTTTGAAGAACAGTGGCTTTGTCCTTACGAGACTTTACACAGATTTTACATTACACTGTCGTGGACTTTACATTGCATCGTTATACTGTAGATGCTTTGGTGATGCAGGGGGTGCGGGGCGAAAGTTCCAAGCCTCTGAAAAAATGTGTTGCATCCAGAATAAAGAACGAATCTGAAATGAAAAACGTATGTAAAGCGAAGAAGGAGAAATCATGAACAGTACATTAGAGGTAATATTTGGATTGCTCGGTGGTCTGGCAGTGTTCATTTTCGGAATGAATATGATGAGCGACTGCCTTCAGAAGGCAGCAGGCGAAAAAATGAAACGGATTCTGGCATTGCTTACCAAGAATCCAATCCTTGGCGTTCTGGCAGGAGCACTGACAACCGCCGTTCTGCAGAGCAGCAGTGCGACAACCGTTATGGCGATCGGTTTTGTAAGTGCAGGACTGATGAATCTGCCGCAGGCAATCTCCATCATCCTCGGAGCCAACATCGGAACGACGATGACGGCACAGATCATTGCCTTTAAGTTAAGTGATTATATTTATGCAATTATTTTTATCGGATTTATCATTAGTTTTGTAGTAAAATCCGAACGTGCAAAAAACATCGGACAAACCATTTTTGCATTTGGCCTTCTGTTCCTTGGAATCGAGACGATGGGAAGCGTCATGAAACCGTTGGCATCCAGCCCGATATTTACAGACATGATCGAACAGGTTTCTCATATTCCGGTTCTTGGTGTAGCCGTAGGAACCCTGATGACACTTGTCGTACAGAGCAGCAGTGCCACGATCGCAGTATTACAGAACTTTGCAGAACAGCCTGGACCGGACGGCGTCAGCAGTATCCTGGGTCTTGTCGGAGCAATCCCGATTCTGCTTGGTGATAACATCGGAACCACGATTACAGCTCTGCTTGCAAGTATCGGACAGACCAAAGATGCAAAACGAACCGCACTTGCACACTGCATTTTCAACATTTCCGGATGTTTTCTGTTTATCTGGTTTGTAAAACCATACGCAGCCCTGATCCAGTACATCTCTCCCAAAGGACCGGAGATTGCAGTTATTTCCAGACAGATTGCAAATGCACATACCCTGTTTAATATTACCATGACGGTCATCTGGGTACCGCTGATCTGGCTGATGGTCAAGATCGTTATGAAAATCATTCCGGACGGACAGAAAAAAGTCTACAGCAACGCAGAACCGCAGTTTCTGGATTCCAAACTGGTTTCACAGCCGACCGCAGCACTTCAGCTGGTCGTAAAAGAAGTGGCAAGATGTATCGAGCTGGTTAGCGATAACTTAAAAGAATTGATTGCAGTATCCACAGAAAGTGACAGCGAGAAAATAAAAGCAGTGATCCAGAACTCCGAAGATACCAGAAAACTTTACGAACGAATCACCGAATACCTCTCCGAATTGTTTGCATCCGGCGGACTGACCGAGGAGCAGGCAAACCAGACAGCAGGTATCATGTATATTTTAAGTGATGTGGATCGTATGAGTGCCCTTTGCAGAGAAGTCTGTCTCTCCCTGAAAGATAAAGAGGAGAAAAAATATAAATATTCCAAAGATGCCATGCGTGATATGCGGCACAGCCTGCAGCTGATCCAGGAAATGTTTACGAAAGCCGTTCAGATGATGGCGACCGGAAATACGGAGGCTGCAAAAGATATTCTGCAACAGAAAGAAAAGATCCTCGATCTTGGTATCAAGATGCGAAAATCCCATGTAGAACGTGTCGGTGAAGGAAAATGCAAAGCAAAACTTACCGAGCCATACAACCGCATTATCCACCATATTGACCGAATGGGCAACTGCTGTATCAATATCGTAGATGCCGTGCAGGGCAAAACAGGTCAGACCTATCTGGAGACCGTAGCATAAAGGAAAGAAAAACAGGAGAAAAAAGTTAAGAGAAATAAAAAAATATTTTGTGAATAAAAAATAATAAAAAGAAATATACTTGAAAGGCCAGAAGGCATATGCTATAATAGCGATGAAAGAAAGATGAAAAATCCATGGTGAATGATACCCCAATGGAACCTGCCAAGGTATCTTCTGTATAGATACTAGGCAACAAAAAACCCCCGGTGTGCCAGCACCGGGGGTTTTTATGCCTTTTGGAATGGATGGCTTAAATCCAAGGCTGACTACCGACTATTTCTTTCTGTCCAGCCATTTGCAAATATAATAAGCGATAATACTTGCCATAACAGAAAGAAGGAAAGACGAATATAAATCCATAATGATGCACCCCCTTCCTCTACCTGTCTTGGAATGGTAGCATATTTATTATATCATAAAAGATACATAATGCAAAAAAAAGATACAAATAAATTATAAATGTTATAAAATGATTAAAGATTGATTTGATTATTTCAATGAAAGGAAAAAAGGTATCTGTTTTAGAAAAAAATGTCAAATAATAATTTGATGATGTTTATAGAAAGAATGTTATACTTAAAAAGGAGCATTTCCAAGTGAAAACGCTCTGATGAGATTGCTGAGCCTTCCGTGTTTCGGAACTGCACAGGAAATGGAATGAACGTCCGATGAATAACTGGGGGGATGGCTAGGAGTCAACTTTCCATGGATGAAAAAGCTAGGTAAGGGTCAAAAAATATGAAAACGGAGGGGTGATGGAAGAATTATATAAGAAATGGGAAAATCATCACTGTTTACAGGCACTGGATGCGTCAGATCAGGAAGAAGAAGCCGAAAGAATTAGACGATTTATAAGTGTCTGATCTGTGCTTATCAGGAATCCAGAGCTTTAAATGATGAAATGGAGATGCTTGTCAAGGACACTTTGACGAGTTAATTTGTAAAAATATAAAACTCTAACAACGGGGAGGTTCCACTCCCCATAAAATTTTTTCTTAAAACTTATACAAAAAACTTGACAAACCCGAAATGAAGATCTTAACAAGAATGCTTTGATAAGTTGACTTATAATAAAAATGTTCGGTTACCATAGTGAGGAAAATTACCTCTTCGTTAAAATTATATTCTAACCCCAATCTTCGTTTTCTGAATCGTAGTCTCTTCCGTTAGGATAGAAATCATCATTTATTTCATCAATTATATCCATCATTTTGTCGAATTGTTCTTTTATTTCTTCATATGAGGAATTTTCATCAATATTTAACTCATCTTCATCATAAAAATCATAGAGTGTAGACAACATATTTTCTTTTTCTATATCGTAATTTATAAACATATTTTCATCAAATAGATTATTTGATGAATCGTTGTATTCGTTGTCGAAATCATCAATTAGATACATTATTAAAAAACTCTCCTTTCTTATTAATTTTAGAAAAAATCAAGGCTTCTGCTTATATTCTGGCTCAATAAAGTCAGGAATTCCTAGTTGTTTAACTTCTTTCATTTCTATAACGTCACTTTTAGCTTGTGACAATTCTTTTTCTAATTCATGGATTCGGAGCTGTAATCTTGTTTCCTTTATAGAGTGTGCAATCGTAGATTGAGAAACATTAAAAAGTTCTCCGATTTTTTTTTGAGTAATATTTTTGTTACTATTTAAATCAGCATCTGTACTTAGAACATACGCCATTAATTTTTGCTTTTGATTCATCTTAGATTTCAAAATTAATCCTCCTTCTTTTTAAATAATAATTAGATAATTATTCGATAAATATTATAAACTGTATAATTGTTTGTGTCAAGAAAATTTTAGAAGAATATTAAAAAAATAAAGAGTGATTTAAATAGAGAGTGTTTGAAAAATAGAGTTGGCAAGTTTTATTACTAGAGTACGATGGTTTCATACATATAAATATATGTGCGAAAATTGAGAGGAATATCAAGAAAAAATCATTTTCACATGCACTTATTTTGACTATGTTATCTTAGGGATACAACAAAGCAAAAAAATATAAAGAGAGAGGAGGAATATTTTAAGTGGTATAGATACTAAATTTGAAATATTTGCTGGTTGCACAGAAGAAATAATTTGTAATTTGTATAATTACCACAAAATATCTTGTAAAAAGACAAAATGAATGATATATTGTATATAAATAAATGTCCTGTTACAAGAAAAATGAGAAATGGAGGAGATCAAAGATAATGCCACTTTTTAAGAGAAATGATGAGCGAGGAAACACGGAGACAAATTATAAAAGATCAAGACAAATAGGCTTAGATACCAATATTTCAAATTATGGTTGGTATACATGTGCACATTGCGGAAGAAAGCTCAGAAAAGGAGATGTTGATATTGACCATATTTTACCACGGAGCAAAGGGGGAATTGATGATCCGAGAAATTTACAATGTTTGTGCGTGCATTGTAATCGCTCAAAAGGAAATAAAACCGACAATACGAAAGCAGATTTAAAACATAGAAAGCAAACATATGGGGAATATCAACGCTCGGTATACTTAAAACAAGAAACGAAAAACACCATGAATTGGATCCGTGAGGATATGAAAAAACGTGATGATAGTGATATAAAAAAATTACTGGGTGCAAATGAAGAAGAGTTAAAACCATTAATGTCCTGGGTAAAAAAAGAAGCAAAAAAAAGAGGAATTATAAAATAAACATATACTAGGAGGATAAACAATATGAATGCAAAACAGAAGAAAGAATGTCATACAATCATACATACAGCAAGTGTGGCAGCGGGAGGTGTTGGTGCGGGATTGGCACAAATTCCAGGAAGTGATAATGCAGTTATTACTCCGATTCAGCTTACTATGACTATTTCGTTAGGAAGAGTTTTTGGAAAATCTTTAAGTGAAGCGTCAGCAAAAGCCGCATTAGCTTCAGTGGCGGCAGCAACAGTTGGAAGAACGGCCTCGCAGGTGTTGGTAGGTTGGATTCCGGGAATAGGAAATGCTATTAATGCAACAACAGCAGCAGGTATAACAGAAGCAATGGGATGGTTGTTGGCAAAAGAATTTGACGAAGGATTATTGTAGAAAAAACTAAAGGAGATAAGTAAAAATGAAAGTGAAAAGAATTGCCATTTACATTATTACTAACATTGCTCTTTTTATAATCGCATGTATTACCATTCCTAAGCTGATGAAAAAGCTCACGGGAAAGTTATATAAGAAAAACATTAAAAATAAAAATAAAAAGAGATGCTAATAGATGCTGAAAAAACAGAGTTGATAAAAAATAGGAAAAACACAATATACAAGGAGAAATGGATGGAAGTTAATACAGATGAAATAGCCAAGAAATGTATGGATGCCATAAATGAGAAATTAAAAAATCTTAAGAAGCTGAATATTATTGTTGTTGGAAAATCTGGGGTTGGAAAAAGTACACTTATCAACAGTTTATTTCGAGATAAAATTGCGGAGACAGGATTGGGAAGACCTATAACAACTGAAATCAGGAAAATTGAAAAGAAAGATTATCCTATGGCAATTTATGATACTCCAGGTTTTGAATTATCAGAAGGACAGCAGGCGAAGGTGAAAGAAGAGATTATTGAACTAATACATAAAGGATTGGCAACAGGAGATATTAATAATGCTATTCATTGTATATGGTATTGCATCAATGTTGGTGGAAACAGAACCTTTGACCAAACAGAAATAAACTGGCTTAAAGAGTTGATAGAAAAAAATAAAGTTACGAAAGTTCCTATTATTGTTGTACTTACACAGGCGTGCCCGAAAACCAAGGGAAAGCAAATGCAAACTTTAGTTGAAAAAGAAAATCTTGATATAATTAAAGTTATTCCTGTTCTGGCTCAAGATATGGATTTTGATGGCGAGTATGTGGCAAAGGCATATGGATTAGATCAATTGGTTGATATAATGAGTGAAGCATTGCCGGAAGAACTTCAAGATACACTGCAGAATGTACAAAAAGCATCGTTGAAATCTAAAAAAAAGCGTTCACGAGCTGTTGTATCAGCAGCATCTGCAGTAGCTTTTGGGGAAGGATTTATACCGATTCCTTTTTCTGATGCAGCAGTGTTAATTCCTACTCAAATAACGATGATAGCTTCTATTACAACAAATTTTGGTATGAGTATCAGTAAAAGCGTTATAATGAGTTTTATATCTTCTACGATTGGTACAGCAGGAACTACTATTCTTGGAAAATCTATGGTATCCAATTTGTTTAAATTAATACCGGGAGTTGGAACAGGTGTTGGTGGAATGATATCTGGATCAACAGCAAGTCTTTTGACAACAGCGTTAGGGGAAGCATATATTAAATTTATGGAGATGATTTATAAAGGAGAATTAAAAAAAGAGGATTTATATGATCAGAATGGTCAGAAAGCTATTTCTAAAATGTTCAAAGAAGAATTGACGAAAAAACGAAAACAGAGCTTCTAAATAAATAATTTTAGGGTTTGTCAAGTTTTTTGTGTAAGTTTTAAGAAAAAATTTTATGGGGAGGGGAACCTCCCCATTGTTAGAGTTTTATACTTTTACAAATTAACTCGTCAAAGTATCCTTGACAAGCATCTCCATTTCATCGGCCATTTTCGGAAACTATTTTTTGACAGGCTTTGGAATAAATTCAAGTTTTAGCTGCATCCCCAATCCCTGGGCGAGTTTTTTTACCATGTTTAAACTGGGATTTCGCGTTCCATTCTCAGTTCGGCTTATATCTGCCTGTGTAATTCCTATTCTGGCTGATAAATCTTTTTGTGTCATATTCTGCTGCACTCTTGCATCGATCATTGTCTGAATAATATCATATTCCGGCTGAAGTGCATCATACTCCGCTTTTACCTCTGGATTCTGCAATGCTCTTTTTCTGTTTTTGGTGTTTTCTGAGATTTTTTAACGAATCCATTTGTAAGTACTGCTTTCTTGCCTATGATAAAGAAATACAGTACTCGTGTAATGTCTGATCCTTGTTTGATACGAAGCTCAAATATCCCATTTTCTAATGGTTTTGAATAAGGTTCTCTCAACAGTGGACCGTTCATTTCCAATAAATCAAGAGTGTTGATGCTAACTTTAGATGGCAATACAAAGACCTTGTTGCCTGTTGATTAAAAAGATTTTGTAAATACTCAAATACATATGGAAGGAATTTGCGGAATATGGTAAAGGACTCGGTATTACCTAAAGTATGAGCAAGGATGAAAGATATAATGCTCACAGTAAAAATCACTTTCACGCACCTTCCGTTCATTTATGTTACCTTGATGATACAAAATAAAACCAAGGAGGAGACAAGAATGAACAGGAAGGTGTTTTTGACTATATGTAGTATGTGAAATATTATTACTTCAGAGATTTTTGGCATGCTGAGAATGTTTGGCAATGTGCAAAAGGAACAATTCCCAAGAAGGCACTTTTACGTGCCTTCGGGGAATTCGTTCCTTTGCACATTCATAATTTTTCCGTAGCTTTTCAACGCTCTGAGTTGTCAAAATCAATTGTTTTCATCATCCTGCGGAAGCTTTCAAGCGGATGTTCTGTTGTGGATGCCCACAGAAAGATCCAATCGTAAGGATTTCGTTCATAGAGTTCTTCGTAGCCACATTCTTCGAGCAGCTGAGCCATTTCTTCGCAGAAGTCATCGAAATAATCAGCGTATTCGGTTTGTGAATCTTCGGCAGCATTGCCGGAATCCATCATCAGTTCCAGTGTGACCCAGAAATGGTAAAACTTTAACAGGATCAGACACTTGCGGATGGAATCGTAAGAGGTGCTCGTCTCGGACTGGCTGCGGTTTAAGATTTTGGAAAAGGTCTTTTTGGATGGAAAATTTAATTTTACGATATCCGGAAGCTTAGCTTTTTTGTTTACAGGTTCTATGGGATCAATTATAAATTCCAGCATAAAATCAATGGAAGTAATATTTTGCTTTCGGTACTTCCACTTGAGACCTAAATGACGAGCCTGCATGAAAAATTCCTGGGTGATCAGCCCGGAAGCCGGAGGCGTGGCCAATGTTTTTGCGTCCGGAATCGTGCCGATTTTCTTGAAGATTTCGATTCGCTCGATATCTTTGTTTGTTCCCCTGATCTGAAGGACAAATTCTTCGATATAAAAGAGTGCTCTCTGGTTCCAGCGGTCAAAGATGGATTTATTTCTGGAAAAGTAGGCGAGAAATTCTTCGTCGCTGCGGCAGTTGTCGAGAGCATTTCGGATCTGATCGGTATAGACGGGATCGGAATCTTTGGATTTTGCCGTTTCCGGCATGGCTTTGATGGTTTCGTAAAGCTCGAGAGCATGATCGTAAGAATGGTTCTGATGGAGGCAATAGTAATAAACGGCCTCTTTTATGGTATGACAGTTGAAGCTGCGGCTGAAGTAAACCTGACGGAAAAATTCCTGTACAAGCTCAAAAGAAGCACCAAGGGCAAAGCAGATTTCATAGACGAGTTTGCGGCTTCTGGAGTCGAGGGATGGGCGGCGTTTGCCGGAAAACCAGTCACGGACTGTGATTTCCGTGATCTTTACATGGATAGCGGCAAGTTTCTGCAGGAGATATGCCGTTTTTTCTTCGACATCTTCGCTGGAGCCGGTATATCCGCATCGCTGCATCAAAGTTGTGAGTCCTGTATGGAAAGAGACAAAGTTTGCCGAATTCTGTAAATATTGATAAGCTTCATTACAGTCATCGATGGAAAACAGGCTATCCTGGGCATTGCCTGTTGAAAGATTCAGATGATCCTTTGTCATAGTAAAATCCTCCTTCTGTGAATGCAGGTTCTTGCGTCCTGCCTTATAGATAGATTATACTATAAAAAAGACAAATGTTGGAGAAAAGAGTGGAAAATAGTTGAAATTTACAGCCAATGTGAGAGAAATTTCCCATTTGTGACTGGAAAGTGACAAAATTGCTGCGGCAGAAAAGAAAAAATTGAGGTGAGAGGATGTTTGATAAAAGAAAACCGCTGCCACAGGGATGGGAGCTTGTTTTTGGGGAAGAACACCGTTATGTCATTGCGGAGGAGATCGGGCGTGGCGGAAGCTGTATTGTATACAATGGATTTTACAGAGACCGGATCGGTGAAAGACATCTGGTTAAAATAAAAGAATGTTATCCGTACCGCCTGGAAATAGAGCGGGATGCCGAGGAAAATCTGACACCGGATTTGTCCTGTGAGCAGACGTTTCTTACAGAAAAGCAGAAGTTTCTGGAAGCTTACCGGAAAAATACGGCATTGAAAACAACGCTCGGACTTGTGAACTCCACCGCAAATGCAACAAATATTTATGAATATCACAATACCTGCTATGTGGTCATGACGGAGATCGAGGGCAGGGATTATCGAAGCGAGGCGGATGAGAATCTGCAGTCGTTGTTTCTGCATCTGCGGACGCTTGCCAGGATTGTGAAAAAATACCATGACTGCGGGATGTTATATCTTGATATCAAACCGGAAAATGTGCTGCTGATCCCGGAAACAAAAGAGCAGATGGTTTTATTTGATTTTGATTCTATGGTGAGAAAAGAAAAAATACAGACACAGCCAAATGGTTGGACATTTTCTGTGTCGGACGGTTATGCGGCACCGGAACTGGTGCGTGGAAAATGCAGCAAAATCTGTGAAGCGACTGATGTTTATGCGATCGGGGCGATCGCTTTTAATAAGCTTTTTGGAAGAACGCCGAATGCTATGGACAGTGCGGTGGGTGCGATATATGATTTTTCGGGCATGAAATGGAAGGATGCACGCTATCAGCCGGTGCTGTTCCGGCTGATGCA
The DNA here is from genome assembly GCF_018783905.1 of Ruminococcus sp. MCC718. Classification (NCBI taxonomy): domain Bacteria; kingdom Bacillati; phylum Bacillota; class Clostridia; order Eubacteriales; family Oscillospiraceae; genus Ruminococcus; species Ruminococcus sp. MCC718. The sequence continues at coordinate 9,346 of NZ_WQNP01000041.1, read as the reverse complement.
GGAGTTTTTTCACCGGACGCTGGCGGCAACGGTTCGACGACGTTATGCGTCTGTGGATGAAGTGCTTGAAATTTTGGAAAAACTGATCCGGGAGTCGGATGTAGAAAGAGTGTTTTTATATTACGGTTTTGTTTACAATAATGCAAATTTTGTTGGCAGGGAAAATGAGCTGCGGCAGATCGAGACGATATTTTCTTCCGGGCAGCAGGTTCTGTTTTTGTCGGGAATGGGCGGAATCGGAAAAACAGAGCTGGCGAAACGTTATGCTTACCTTTATGGGGAAGAATATCGAACCATCGTGTTTGTGCCATATCAGGGAAGTATCGTACAGACTGTCTGCGGGGAAGACATCCATATCCATAACGTTCACCGGGAGCAGAGTGAAGAGGGTCTGGAGACAGAAGAGGAATATTTTGAGCGGAAACTTAAAATTCTAAAAGAGCAGACCACGAAAGATGATCTGATCATTCTGGACAACTTTGATGTGGAAGAGGATGAAAATCTGGAGCGATTCTTGGAATGTCCCTGCCGTTTTCTGATCACGACCAGAGAAGATTTCCGGGATTATGATTTCTGCCAGATCGATGTGCAGCAGATGGAAAATATCAATGACGTGGAGGCATTGTTTGCCGTATACAATCCGAGAAGTTATGAAGAGGAAGAAAGAGGAGAGATCCGGGAAATACTGAAACTGGTAGAATATCACACAATGACAGTAGAATTGATTGCCAAATATTTGCGTGAGGCAGAAGAAGAGCCGTATGTGCTTTTGGAAAAGATGCGAATGATAGAAGGTATCACCGGAACGGAAGAAGTCTCAGTGAAACATCGAAAAGACAGAAAAATGCAAAACCAAAAAGTGCAGGAGCATCTGCAAGCTCTGTTTGATCTGTCCGGATTTTCGAATGTTCAGCTGGAACTAATGCAAAGCCTTTCGCTGCTTGGCTATGTGCGGATCGCCAGAGAGACGTTCCTTTCCTATGTGCCGCTTGCGGGTGCAAAAGAGGCTCTGGATAAACTGATTCGATTGGGCTGGGTAGAACATAACAAAAAAACAGATAAGATTTCTCTTCATCAGATCATTCTGGATCTGGTCTATCATGATTCAAAGCCGACTGCGGAAAGCTGTCCGGCGATCACAGAAAAAATGACGGCTTATGCCAGAAAGGATCTGGAATCGTCTGCATTGGATGGAGTAAGGTGGCAGTTTTTAAAATATTTCATGGAGCGGATTTCAGGAGAAAATCTTGCCTATTCCCGGCTTTGTGTGGCGTATTGTGGGCATATCCGCAATGAAATGCATTATCTGAAACAGGCAGAAAAGATCTGTCGGTTCGGACAGGAAAAAGAGTGCCATGCATTGCTGTTCCGGATTTATCTTCTTCAGATTCGAAAGGTGGGTAAAAAAGATGATCTCATAGACAGAATGATGGAAGAAGATTTTGATGAAAACCGGTATCTGCAAGAGTTTCAGAATCAGATTTATGAACTTGCCGGCAAGGCGGAGAGGGAAATCCAGAGTGATACAGAAGATGTAGGGATTCTTGGGAAAAGTATGATCGATCTGGCACTGGAAGTGAATGATGCACTGGAAGATGATCTGATTTTGTTTCCGCCGCAGGAAAAAGAAAATGAGGAAGTTTATCATCAGTTGCTGAAAGTGGCAGTGCATTTTATGGATAAAGCAGAACAGTATCTGGATCAGGCTGAGATGGATAAAAAGGAAAAAGCCGGACTGTATAAGGAAATGGCAGAATTTTTCAGGGTAGATGAGTTTGAAATGGATGTTCGTAAGGAATATTACGGGGATCAAAGACGTGCTCATTTCTATCGGGAAAAAGCAGCAGAACTGACAAAGAATGAGGAAATTTCAGAAGAAAACGAAGAGATTGTGTTTGGAGAGATGCCGGGATTTTCGGAGGTTGCAGAAGAACTGGAAAAGAAAGGGGAATATTTCCAGGCAATCGAGTGTTATGTAAAAGCTTATGACCAGGATGAAATTTCCTATGTGCGGGCACTGGAGCAAATTGCAGAGAACCGGGTGCGTTTAAAAGAGATGGAAGAGGCAGCAAACTGCTGGAAACGGATTCTGGAGGCTGAACGGAAGCGAGAGGAATGGTTTCAATATGATGGAGGCATTTGCTGCCGTTTGATACAGTTTCTAAGAGAACGTGGACAGACGGATGAAGCACGCCGTTATGCGATGGAACTGGTGCAGTACTATACTTCGAAAGAAGAACAGGAGGATGATCATGACTGGTTCTGTCGGCTTGCAGGAATGTATCGACTGTATCAGCTGGAAACAGATAAAAAAAGGAGAGAGGATTACTGGAAACAGTGTGAAACATGCTGGCAGCATATTTCGGATGATTATCGTATTTTTGAAGAGAACCGGGCATATCTGCTGGAACGACTGGGACGTGAAAAAACAGAGGAGAAAAGGATTGAGCAGGCATTTGCCTATATGCAGCATCGGACATCGTGGATGGATGCGGAAGATAATCTTGTTTTTCTGGATTATATTCTGAAGCAGACGAAGGGGAAAGAAAAATTTGCCGCACAGGAAATCAGGGCATTTTTATATCGCAGCCGTTGTTATCTGGAGCTTGCGGGAAATCATAAAAAAGAAGCGATGTGGGATGCTTTTGCAGCTCTGAAACGGCAGAAACAGGTGAAAAATCAGGATGCCTATCTGCGAAGTCTCGGATATAAAATACTTGCATCCTGTTATCGGGAAAAATACAGTGTGCTGGATGAAAGGGCAGAAAAATTGCAGAAGAAATGCGATTATTTTCTGGTGGCAAAAACGGATGTCAAAGGTCAGAAAACAGAAAAACAGTTAGAAATCTGGGAAGATGCAGCAAGAAGTTATCGTGACAGAAAAGAAGATCCGATGGAAGAGAAGTGTTATCAGCAGATGGAACTTTTATTTCAGAGGATGCAAAAAGAAGGGGCAGAGCCGGACTATAAGCAATATAAATGGTTTGCAGAGGATCGTGCAAGGTGTGCGGGCAGACAGAAACAATTTCAGAATGTACTTCAGATCATTCAGAAAGCATACCAACGGACTTTGCATGAATATCAGACTCCAAAACCGGAAGATGCCTGGCCAAATTATGATGAAGAAACGAGAAAATATTATTTTTCGAGGGATCTGGGAGATTATGCGGATATTCTGGCAGAGATCGGACAGCAGAAAGAAGCGTTTGTATTTTATATCATGGCGGCAGTCGTATCCTTGGAAGATCAGCAGGATGCACCGTTTTTTGACAGTCTGGATGTATACTTTGCAGGAGAATGGGAACTTTTATATAAAACATTTGAAGCGGCACTTCATCAGAACGTGACAGAAGAGCAGATCGACCGCCTGTCAGATATCATGGATTATCTTCAGTATGATGAAATGAAAGATTTCTGGAACGGAAACAAAACGACAGACTTTCGCAGAGAGTTTACGTGGTTTGTGGACACCTACTGCCATGGAGAGATTGAGTTCAAAAGAGAAGATTAAATCATTTTCACAACGCCTGAAAGAAAACATGCTACACTGCCATCAGATCATATGGAAGGAGGATAGCATGGGAGAAAAGAAAAGCAGAAATACCCGAGTTCTGAGCCTGTTTGTGAGACTGTCATATGGTGACATTCTGAACAAAAAAGAGGAGGCATGTCACTATCAGGTGACAGAACGGACGATCCAGAGGGATCTGGAGACGATCCGAAGCGTTCTGGAAGAAGAACGAAAGAAGGGCAGGGACGATCGGATGCTTCTGTATGACAGAGGACAGAACGGGTATAAAATCTGCAGAGTTTATGAAAACCAGAAAGAAGATACAGAAGAAAGGAGTATGTGAAAATGGCTGGAGTTTTGCTATTAGCGTATTGTATAGCTGGTTATTGGGCATGCGGAGTGACGATCTATGCAAATAAGATCAGGATCGGAACGTGGAATGATTTGTTTCTCAACAGATTGATAGTTGGGATTATACTTGGTTGGATTTTGATTCCGGTTGCACTGATCAAGTCATTTCTTGGAAGCTGAAAGCGGATTATAATGTAGTTTTTCTCCTCTGCAACCGTAAGTTGCCGTTTCGCAACTGCTTTATGCTGGCTATTTTTCTTCATGGCTGGTATGATGAAGAAAAACGAAAGCGAGGGATGGATATGACGATGGCAGAACGTTTGCAGAGACTTCGAAAGGAACACCATTTTTCTCAGGAGCAGCTGGCAGAGAGGCTCCAGGTTTCCAGACAGGCGGTATCAAAGTGGGAAAATGGACAGACTGCTCCGGATCTGGATAATATCATTGCGATGAGCAATTTGTATGAAGTGACGACGGATTATATATTAATAGGAAAAGAAAGAGTTCCAAAAGAGAAGGAACAAAAAAGAAGGAAGCGAAAGAGCGGGATTCTGTGCCTTGCGGCAGGTGTGATCCTGACTCTTTTGCTTCCTTTGTTTGCCAAACTATATCAGGGATGGATGTTTGCAACGGAAGGCAGCAGCTATACGAATTCCCTGTATTATTTGACAGAGTTGCCGATGCTTGGTGTCACCGTTCTTGCAGTCGCAGGGATTGTCATCGGTATCTGGCTTCTGAAAAAAGAATAATGTTTCAGAAATGAACTTGTTTTTCTCGGACAAGCAGCTTTTTGTAGGTGCGGTCAATACCGATCGCTCCAAGCGGTGCGGTGATCAGGATCGCCAGCACTGCGACAGAGAGCACGATCTGTCCGCAGGCAAGTCCCATGGAAAGCGGGACGGAACCGATCGCAGCCTGAACGGTTGCTTTTGGAAGATAGGCGATCACGCAGAAAAGACGTTCTTTGAAATTCAGTGAAGTTTTTGTCATGCACAGGCAGACACCGACGGCACGGAAAACAAGAGCCAGCAGGATCATGGCGACTGCGGCGATTCCGGCCTGCATCGTATAGCGGATGTCTACAGCGGCACCGACCAGTACAAAGAGCAGGATCTCGGCAGCGATCCAGAGCTTGCCAAACTTCAGTGACAGACGATTGGTGACATCGATGGGACTTTTCAGCTTTACCACGCATGCCATACTGACAACGGCAAGAAGTCCGGAAATGGCAACGATTCCTTTGAGGCGGTTCTCCAGTGCCATGCAGAGAAAAGCAAGGCTGAGCAGGATCAGGACTTTCAGACTGCTGCGGATGCTATGCCCCTGTCTGTGGCAGGTTTCAAAAAACAGGGCGAGCAGATAACCAATGATGGCACCGATCACAATGCCAAGCAGGATGGATACCGGAATGTTTACGAAATCTATGATGTTTGCAGAACCGCCCTGAGCCATGCTCGAAAATGTAGAAAACAGTACAATGACAAAAATATCATCACAGGATGCCCCGGCCATAATGAGCTGGGGTATACTTTTTTCGGTGCCATAATTTGTTTCCATGAGCTGGACCATACGCGGGATGACGACGGCAGGGGAAACGGCAGCGAGCACAGATCCCATGACTGCTGCCTCGATTTTGGAAATGCCGAGCAAAGTCGGTGCCAGCAGAACATATCCGATGATCTCGAATGTGGCGGGAACAAAGGACATCAGAATCGCAGGACGACCGACCTTTTTCAGGTCAGAAAGATTCAGAGAAAGCCCGGCCTTGATCAGGATAATGATCAGTGCTATCTGCCGCAGATCGGATGATATGGATAATACGGAATCATCCAGCAGGTTCAGCACATACGGACCAAGCAAAATGCCGGCAAGCAGCATACCGATGATACGGGGCAGCTTCAGCTTCTCAAAAAGAGATGCCAGGAGCAGGCCGGTCAGAAAAATGAGTGCAAGTGATGTTAACATAAAGACCTCCTTTATTATAATGAAACTATGAGAAACACGCTTTGCGGGTTTCTCAAGTTATCGCGGCAGTCGCCAAGGTCTCGTGCAAGCACGGATTTTGGCTTGTTGCTCGCATAAAAAAAGCTGGTGATCCTGCGAAATCGCAGAAGTCATCAGCTTATATACAAGCGGTTTGGTTAAAAACCAGGGAGAACCTCATTCCCGGCAGTCATTATATAATGGAAGAATTTGTTTGTAAAGGAGAAAGTGAATAAGCTGCTCAGAGGAAAATGTGGATAACTACAAAATATTACAAATATTTCAAAAATGTTAAAATGACATAATCAACAATTGAGTAAACGAAAATGAAACATCTATTGTTCAAAAGTTGAAAAATGCCGAAAATTTACTTGGGTAAAATGACAAAAATCAAGAAAACAGGTTATACATATTGCAACAAATAATGTTTGAAATGTGATAAAATTATGGAAACATCTCATAAAATTGTATGTGACTGAAAAAAATATGTTGTAAAATGTAACGAATCTGTAACATTTACCTTGACATGTAACAAATTCTTCACTTATAATGCAGGTACATCAACTGCGGAAGGAGGAATGGCATTATGTGGCTGCTGGGAGTGATCTTAGATAATATCTGTGGTTTTTTTAAGGTATGTTTTTCACGTACACTCAGCAAACAGATTTATCGCAACTGTGCAGTTCTTATGACAGGTACAGTTGTGGTGGCTGTATTGGTTTTTACAGCGGGCAGTTTTACCGGAGGAGGAAAGAATCAGGTATATGCTGTAAAAGCCTCCCGAAATGCAGAAGAAGCAGGTGAGGGTGAGGATGTGAAGGAAGAGGAGCTTCAGGCAGGTTTGATGGGAATTGTTGCCAGCGTAAACAAGCTGGAAGCGTACTCGCAGGCAGCGGATGGCGTTGATCTTGAGACGGCGAATCAGGAGATCCTTGCCGGAACATCACGAATCAGAAAAAATGCCCTCTACCAGAAGTACGTGGAGGAGTGTGCAAAAAACATCGGAAGCATCGGCTATTATGCACAGCAGAAAGTGCTGGAAAATCAGATGGATGGGAATGATTATTACACACTTCTTCAGATCGTAGAAGCGGAGGCGACAGGGGGAGACATCAAAAGTAAGATCCTGATCGCCAATGTCGTGCTCAATCGTGTAAAGGATTCCAGATTTCCAGATACGATCTACGATGTTGTCTGGCAGACGGCGGGCGGTTCGCCGCAGTTTTCCCCTACCGACGACGGCAGGATCTATACGGTCTCGATCACGGATGATACGATCGAGGCGGTAGACCGGGCATTGGCCGGGGAAGATTATTCGCAGGGGGCACTGTTCTTTGCAGCACGTGCCAGTGCGGAAGCCCAGAATATGGTCTGGTTTGACCAGAATCTGGTGCAGATGTTTGAATATGGCGGACACGAATTTTTCTGTTTTGCGGATGAATGATCCGCTGCATGAGAAAAAACCGGGGGCATGGTAAGAAGTGTCTCCGGTTTTTCTCAACTTCGTTCCTTTGCTCTTGCACAGTGAAAAAAGGTATGTTATAATCTGGAATTAAGCGTGGAGAGACTGCATCAGATGTAAGGTGACTCCCGTAAAGTTTATCGCAAAATATGGCGTTTGAAGGAAAGGACGGCTGTTATGAATCTTTTATACAAAAGTACCAGAAGCAACGATGTCGAAGTAACTGCATCCCAGGCAATCCTGAAAGGACTGGCAGATGATGGCGGTCTGTTTGTACCGGAGAGTCTTCCGGCACTGGAAGCAGATATGGACACCCTTGCAGGGATGAGCTACCAGGAGACTGCATATGAAGTTATGCGTCAGTTTCTTACCGATTTTACGGAAGAGGAACTGAAAGACTGCATCGCAAAAGCATACGATGAGAAATTCGATACAAAGGAGATCGCTCCGCTTGTAAAAAAAGATGAGGCTTATTATCTGGAACTGTTCCACGGAAAGACGATTGCTTTTAAGGATATGGCATTGTCCATTCTGCCGCATCTTCTGACCACATCCGCAAAGAAAAATCAGGTGAAGAATGAGATCGTGATCCTCACAGCAACATCCGGAGATACCGGAAAAGCAGCACTTGCGGGATTTGCAGATGTACCTGGAACAAAGATCATTGTATTCTATCCGAAAAACGGCGTAAGCCCGATCCAGGAAAAGCAGATGGTAACACAGAAAGGTGCCAATACTTTTGTAGTAGGGATCCATGGCAATTTTGATGATGCACAGACAGGCGTGAAAAAAATGTTTGGTGACAAAGAACTGGCAGCACAGATGGATAAGGCAGGATATCAGTTCTCTTCCGCAAACTCCATCAATATCGGAAGACTGGTTCCGCAGGTTGTTTACTATGTATATGCTTATGCAAAAATGTATGCAAACGGTGAAGTGGCAAAGGGAGAAAAGATCAATGTCGTAGTACCTACCGGAAACTTCGGAAATATTCTGGCAGCCTACTATGCAAAGAACATGGGTGTGCCGATCGACAAGCTGATCTGTGCTTCCAACGACAACAAGGTTCTCTATGATTTCTTCCGCACCGGAACGTATGACAGAAATCGTGAGTTTATTCTGACAACATCTCCGTCCATGGATATCCTGATCTCCAGCAACCTGGAGCGTCTGATCTACAAGATCGCAGGTGCAGATGCAGCAAAAGATGTAACTCTGATGCAGAATCTGGCAGCAGAAGGCAAATATGAGATTACAGATGAGATGAAAGCTCAGCTGAAAGATTTCTACGGCAACTATGCAAATGAAAAAGAAACTGCCGAAGAAATCGCAGAAGTTTACAAAAAAACAGGTTATATTATGGACACACATACCGCTGTTGCTTCCAGAGTATACCGCAAGTATGTGGCAGAGACCGGTGATCAGACCAAGACCGTGATCGCATCCACAGCAAGTCCGTATAAATTCACCAGAAGTGTTATGGATGCCATTGATGCAGAAAAGTACAAAGGCATGGGTGACTTCGAACTGGTAGACGCACTGAGCGAACTGTCCGGTGTGAAAGTTCCGCAGGCGATCGAAGAGATCCGTACCGCACCGGTTCTTCACAAGAATGTGGTAGAGACAGAGGATATGCCAAAGATCGTAAAACAGTTCTTAAATATCTGAGATGCCGGATCTGAAGCTATAAAGCATGAAGTAATGGCAGGACATCTTTGAAACATAACATCATATTTTAAAACCAAAGCAGGAGAAGGAGCGCTGTTTTTCCATGTTCCATCTCCTGTTTTTGCGTATCCGGGAAGCTGTGGTTTCTGAAGAATGCAATAAGAAATTAAATAAAGTTTAAGAAAGCGGGCGTTGCGGCGGCATATTATACTATGTATAATATATCAGATGGAAGTTACTTTATAACGGAGCAATTCACAGGTATCATGATACCAAGATGAACACAAAAACTATTAAGCCTGCAAATAAAAAGTCAAGGCTAAATTGAAGAACATTGAAAATTTTATACAGGTTGAAAATTAGGTATCAAA
>NZ_WQNP01000040.1:0-10397 GCF_018783905.1 Ruminococcus sp. MCC718 | reverse complement strand
ACGTATAAGTTTTCTTAATACCCATCTTCTTGCCCTTCGGACAAGAAGCATCCCTCGCTCTAAAGAGCTCGGTCAATTTTTATTTTACTTTTACTGTTACGATCGCTTTCTTCTTTCCGGCTTTGACCGTAATCTTCGCTGTTCCGGCTTTCTTGGCTTTCACCACTCCTTTTGCATTTACAGTAGCTACTTTTTTATTGCTGCTGGTAAATGTTACTTTATCGGAAGCGGTGATCGGCTGAAGCTCTGCTTTGATTTTATAGCTCTTCTTTTTCTTTAAAGTAATCTTCTTTTTGTCCACTGTAATTTTCTTTACGGCAACTTTCTTTTTCTGTACTTTTACGTTGAATGAAGTACTGTAACCGCTGGCAAGTGTTACCGTAATTTTTGCTGTTCCGATCTTCTTTCCTTTGATCGTACCATTCTTAGAAACGGTTGCTGTTTTTGTATCACTGCTCTTATAAGAAACAATCCTGTCAGTCGAAGGCATTCTTATGGTTTTTATTTTGTAAGAGCTTTTCACTTTCAATGGAACCGTCACATCCGACTTCACATTCAATTCCACGTATGGTGTCTGTGCAACTTCCAGTGGAACATACATATCTGCTTTTGCAAAACATGCACCAAAAACACTGGATTTTCCATAGTGATCAGCAGTTAAAATATACTGCTTTCCTTTTTCCAGCTTGCAGTTCAGTGTACCGATCGCCATCCCTTTCGACTGATATCCGCTGGCTGTTTTTTCGTATACACGGAACCAGCAGGATTTCTGCCAGTAGTCCGCACCATATCCGGTGACGCTCACATAATAAGCACCGCTTTTATCCGGTGTAAACCAATAATACGCAGTTTCTCCGTCCGTGTACTTTAAAGAAGGATAGGATTTTTTCATATCCAGTTTGTTGGAGCTGTTCAGTGACAGGTCACGTATCGTGATCGGATAACCAGTTCCTGTCAATTTCTCCTTCTCTCCATTATCACTGTTCATGGATAACGTTTTCAGAGACACTCTGACCTGGTAATTTCCCTTTGCACCAGCCATACCCGGATTGTTTACAACATTTGATATATCATTCCCATTTGCATCCAGAAACATAACATTAAATGCATATTTATAATCATCTGTAAGAGAAAAAGCAGTACCATTATCCCAATCAAACGAATAAGTCTTTGTGCCATTTTCATATTCGACTGTCAGTTTCGCTCCATCCGGGGAAATGGTTTCAAAATCTGCATTGTAGAAAACATCTCTGGCATTTGCTTTCTGCAGGGTAACGTTTTTAATATCTGGAGCTTTGCGGAAAGTGATCGTACCCGTTCCCTGCACCTGTCCACCTACAGAATCCTGCAGTTCCAGACAGAATGTATAAGATTCTGTATTGTTCAGCTTTTCTGCAAAATACAGTGCATCGGAAGAGTAATCATCCAGTACGTGAATGTTCATATTTTCCGGGAAATTAAGATCAACATAATAATATCCTGTTTCTTCCGGTGTAAACGTGAAATAATATTTCTGTCCGACCTGTGAGAAACTTCTGGTGTATGTCTGGTTCAGTACCAGTGGCACTTCCAGTTCATCACTCTGTGCCTGTACAGAAGCATCTGTGCTGTTTGCTGTATTTACATCGTCTGTTACATTTGCAGTTTCTGTCAGTTTTTCCGTATCTGCCAGTTCTGCTGCCTGTGCTGTTACACCTATTGTGCCGGCGGCAATCACTGCTGCCAGCAATATTCCATAATATTTTTTCTTCATCTGAACCTCCTGATTCTTTTACTTCTTATTTTCATTTATTACTTTTGACAATCATCAGTATACTACATCTTAGAAACTCCCTGTAATATCTTTGGTTCTATCTCCTTTCTCAGGTCTTCCGTCTTTTTTCCTGTTCTGGTTGCTGTAAAAAATCCCCCCTGAGATATTCCGGCAGCATCAGGTACAACACAACTGCTGTCAGGATTTTCCAAAAGGGGATTCTATATCTGCAAATCAAATTACATCATTTTACTTTTACCTTGCATTTTGCTGTTATTTTTCTGGATTTTACAGTGATCACCGTTGTTCCCTTTCCGTCGTAGGCTGTATGATAACACACCATTCTGAAAAATTATGTTCTTTTTTTGGAATGGACTCCTCTTTCTTCAGACCGCACTTCACGCAGGTAACTCGCTGAATTCCTGCGTCTTAAAGTCAGATGCATTCCATTCATCCTCTGTTCCGGTGTAACGTACTGCGAGCAGAGAAGTGAAATCTGTAACAAGCTTCGTTCCAACTGTTGTCACTGTTTTCGGGAACATAATATACTGCAAAGAACCACATGCCGCAAATGCTACGGCTGCTGCAAGCATCGCCGCAAAAAGTTTTTTTCGTCTCATAATATTTTCATTCTATTTCTTATAAAATCCCCCCCATATAGCAAAATTATAACGTAACAATATCCTGTTTTCAATCATATATCAGCGACATTCTTGTACTTAAGAGGATTATGCCATGGGCAAATTATAATTTTCTGATAATTCACTCATTTTTTATAAGTATACAAATATGCGATTTTTCACTTTTTTGACGTTTGGAAACATCACTTATCATTTCTTCACAAAACGTGCGTTTGTTTTTTGGAATTTATAAACACTGCCTTTGTGCACAAAAAATGTGGATAATGTTGATAACTCAGTGTATAACTCTATTTTTCAGCAAATTCGACATTTTTCACTGTGGATAACTCGTGCGTGAATCCACAGGAATTTATCCACACTCTGTTTATATCTCAAATCTTTTGTGCATTTTGCCAAACGGCTTTTTTTATTGTTTTTCTATTTAATTAGAATTGTCTTAATCAGCGTGTAAATATTTAAAATTATCTAATTATTTTATCTTAATTCCAGAAGACTTCCGCTTCCGCAAACAATGTGCAGCAAATCTATCTTATCAGCCTTCAACCTTCAATTAAGATAAACACTCCGCAGAAACGCAGTATTTTTCCTTATAACGTAAGAAGGGAGCGTTCTTGCGAACACTCCCGTTTTAGTTCTCTGTTCAATTAATCTTATTCTTAAAAGTAACTTCTTGCTGCACAAGCGGTTCTGTAATCTACGCTTGATACGATGATACCGGTCTGTTCGTTACTTGCGTGAACAACCTGACCATTGCCGATGTACATGGATACGTGTCCGATACCGCTTCCGTTATCATAGAACAACAGATCGCCCGGCTGTAAATTGCTCATATCTACTGCAGTACCGCCGCCTGACTGAGATGCAGCTGTACGTGAAATGCTGATTCCGAAGTTTGCCAGGACAGACTGTGTAAATCCGGAGCAGTCTGTTCCGTTTGTCAGGCTTGTACCACCATATACATATGGATTACCAACAAACTGAAGTGCATAGTTTACAACGCTCTGTCTGAGAGAATCAGAACTGCTTGCATCTGACTGTGGAACATCTCCGGTATAGTCAGAAGCCGATGGTGCAGAGCTGTCTGTCGTTGTACTTCCGGTGGTATCACCTGTTGTATAATCCGGTGTTGTCGTTGTATCGCCTGTGCCGTAATCCGGAGTAACGGTAACATCACCTGTGCTGTAATCTGGTGTTGTTGTCGCATCACCTGTTGTGTAGTCCGGTGTTGTTGTCGTATCACCTGTTGTGTAATCCGGTGTTGTCGTTGTATCCGTTGTTGTGGACGGTGCCTGTGTTTCCTGCTGTGTCTGATCACCTGTCCAATTCTGATTCTGCTGCTGCTGCTGAGATGCCTGTGCCTGCTGCTGTGCTGCATACGCTGCTTCTGCTTCTGCCTGCTGGCGTGCTGCTTCCGCTTCTGCTGCTGCCTGTGCCTCTGCTGCTGCCTGATACTGTTCAGCCATATATGCTGCATACTGTGCTTCATCTGCAGAACTTACTGCGGTAGAAGCGATTTCCTGTACGTTATAATCTAATTCCTGCTCAGATGCAAGCTGTTTTGCTTCTGCCGCTGCTACGATTGCTTCCTGTGCTGCATAGGCTGCTTCGTTTGCATCCGCATTGTTCATCGCATTGATTGCTGCTTCTTTCATCTGATCTGCACGATCCAGAGCACTCTGTACTGCCTCTTCTCTTGCTGTACTCGTTTCGATGGATTCTGCCTCTACAAATTTTGTTTCACAGTCTACATAGTCGCTGGAAACATATCCAACTACGTCATTATCAACTGCTACTTTTACCCAGCCGTCTTCCTGATCAATAACCTGAAGCTGCTGTGAGTCTCCAACCAGTGCGATAACATCGGAATCAGTGCTTGCTTTCTTACGAACCATCAGAGTCTCTGTATTTACCGTAGCTACATCATCTCCGACTTCTGCTGCCAGCTCTTCTGCCTGTGCACCTGTTACAAAATAATCTTTGCTTACATATCCTGTAACATCTCCGGATTTGATCAGGTACCAGTCACCTGTCTGACCAATGATCTCTGCTGCTGAATTGTTATATAACTTTCCAACGATCTGACCTGTCTCCGTGCTTGCTTCATCACGAATATTTACATATTCATCAACCTGAGCAATTACCAGACTGTCATAACCGGTTGCAATCACTTTTTTTGTTTCGGAATTTTCCTTCTTTTCCTGACTTGCAATGATCTCAGCTCCGATTCCTGCTAATGGCATCTCCCCTGCTGCAAAAGCGGTAAGACCGGTGCTTGCGAAAATAACGCTTCCTGCAAGACAACATGCAGTGACTTTTACTACTCCTCTTTTCATTACTTATATCTACCTCCATGTATTGAAAACACTGTGTAATTTTCATTTATTACAAAACTGTTACATTTTTTACACGCTAATCATAACAAACCGGAGGTGTTTTGTCAACAGTAATTAATATCTTTTATAAGGATTTCATACATTTTTCAAATATTTTTTCACAGATATGAAACAGTATTTGACTTTAAAAGAGGCTCTGCAAATTATTTTATACTTCTGCAATTCACGTATATTCCGCTTTGTTCCGGGTATTAGCATTAAATACTGTGCTGAACGGACTCTACTGCATTTGCACCATCTGCTGCGGCTGTAATAATCTGACGTAACATTTTTGTACGCACATCACCGGCTGCAAAGATTCCCGTAACATTTGTGACACAATTTTCATCTGCCACGATATAACCTGCCTCATCTTTTTTAATTTCATCCGGAACCATGTTCGTATTTGGTTTCATACCGACAGCTACAAACACACCATCCACAGGAAGATGTTTCTTCGCACCTGTTTTCTTATTTTCAATAAACAGTGCCTCTACCTGATCTTCACCGCAGATTTCATTGACAACGGTATCCCAGATAATCTCCACATTCGGCAGAGCCATTAATTTCTTCTGTAGACTCTTTGCCGCACGCAGCTCATCTCTTCTGTGGATCAGATAAACTTTCTTGCATCCTCTTGCAAGAAACAGGGCATCTCCGACTGCCACATCTCCGCCTCCTACTACGGCAACCGTTCTTCCCTTGAAAAATGCTCCATCACAGGTCGCACAGTAAGAAACACCCATGCCAGCCAGCTCTTTTTCACCCGGAACGCCCAGTTTTCTGTGACTTGCCCCCGTACTGATGATAATATTTTTTGCATAAAAATCACCTTCGTTTGTACGCACCGTTTTCTGTGTTTCTTCTATTATAATGTCTTTTACTTCTGCAATCTGAAATTTCGCCTCCAGTGCATCCGCATGAGAACGGAATTTCATGCCAAGCTCATATCCATTCATTCCCGGCAGTCCCGGATAATTATCCACCTCTGCCGTGTTCACTACCTGTCCTCCACTGATATATTCCTTTTCCAGAACCAGAGTATCCAGTCCCGCCCTCTGGGCATAGATCGCAGCACTTAAACCTGCAGGGCCCGAACCAATGATGATCAGATCATATGTTTTTTCCATTGTATTTCCTCCTGATATCCATTATTTTCCTGTTGCTTACCGTATATTCCTGAAATGCTATCCGATATTAGTATAGTCAATCTTTTTGTAAAATAAAAGCATTGACAAACGGTTTTTTTTAGATTATTATAATAATAACTATTACTAATATTATGATATCAGGATTAACTTGAAATTTTTAAGCTTGGCATCATTTATCTAAAGGAGAACATTATGGCAGTTTTAAAGTACAGTAAACAGCGAGAAGCCATCCGGGATTTTCTTGCTCACTCGGAAGAACATCCGACTGCTGATATGGTTTACATGAATTTGCGGGAGAGCTTTCCAAATATCAGTCTCGGTACGGTTTACCGCAATCTGTCCCTGCTCTCTGAGACCGGACAGATCCTCAAGTTAAATATGCGAGATAGTGCTGACCGTTTCGATGGCAGGATCACACCACACGATCACTTTGTGTGTGAAAGATGCCATTGTGTAGAAGATATCTTCCTGGATGATAACGAGGAGATCACCATCGCAGCACAAAAAAAATTTGATGGCAAAATCAGAAGTCACACGACTACTTTTTACGGAATCTGCAAAAAATGTTTAGCATAATATAGATATCTGCTAAAACAGGAAAATTCTGTTGTTAAACACACTACAGTAAAAACCCCGCAAAACTTAATGAAAAAAACTATTAAAAAAGTCTTGACGGAAAGCAAAAGATGTGCTATCTTAATATCAGTAACAATTACTATTATTAATACAAGGATTCAACCTGTGAATGTTCAGAGCGTAAAAGTTTTGGACATCCCAGGATTAGCTTATTAAAAATCAAAGTGAAAAGGAGATCAAAAAAATGGCAAAATTTGTATGTACAGTATGTGGTTATGTTTATGAAGGCGAAGCAGCTCCGGAAGTCTGTCCAGTATGTAAAGCACCGGCTTCTAAATTCAAAGAGATGGATACAACAATGGCATGGGCTGCAGAGCACGAAGTAGGTATCGCTTCTGATGTTCCGGAAGACATCAAAGCTGACCTGAGAGCAAACTTCGAGGGTGAATGTTCTGAAGTAGGTATGTACCTGGCTATGGCAAGAGTTGCTCACAGAGAAGGTTATCCGGAAATCGGTCTTTACTGGGAAAAAGCAGCTTATGAAGAAGCTGAGCACGCTGCTAAATTTGCAGAACTGCTTGGTGAAGTTGTAACAGACAGCACAAAGAAAAACCTGGAAATGCGTGTAGAAGCAGAAAACGGTGCTACCGCAGGTAAAACAGATCTGGCAAAACGTGCAAAAGCTCTGAACCTGGATGCAATCCATGACACCGTTCATGAAATGGCAAGAGACGAAGCAAGACATGGAAAAGCATTCGCAGGTCTGCTTAAGAGATACTTCGGAGAATAATATTCAAGTCGAACGCACGCAGAAGTTGGAGTTTTCTCCGACCAGAATAAATTCATTTCCACGGAGGTGCCAGTATGGATTTAAATGAAACCATCTGTTTCTGTGCTGATGTGACAGCCGGAGATATCAAAAAAGCGTATGACGAAGGTCATACTACCGTTGATGCAATCGGTGAAGCAACCGAAGCCGGAACCCTCTGCGGCGGCTGCCAGGATCGTATCGCTGAATTGCTGGAAGAATTTGCAAAATAATTCCAGACAGGTCAAAGCACTTGCTGCTCATTCAAGTCGAACGCATTTGATCGGTATGGAAATATAAAATAAAAAATGCCCTGAACCAAAGGAGATATCTGTAGGATCATCTCCGGAAGTTCAGGGCATTTTTGTTTCTGCTTTTGGGACTTGTCAGATTTTTTGTGAACGTTTTAAAAAATCCATTATGCTATTTCCACCAGGGTTTTACAGAAGCAATCTTGCTGTCAAAACTTTGTATGTAGCCGTTTTTGTCATGATAGCGGATGGCAAATAATATTCTTCGCCACACCATTCTATAAATTCTGTCACTGCTTGAGGAAAAACAGTTCCATTCTGCAGATCCTTGTAATTCATATGAATCACTTCATGGATACTGTCATGAATCCAGTTGTACACCTGCGGCTTGATCAGACGCTGAAAGCTATCCACAATTTCTTTCTTTTCATTCAGTTTCACTGCACCGATTTCTATGATTTCGAAAGGCAGACGGCTGTTGAACCAGCTTTTACCGTATTAATTCCTGCGGAATCTGGTCATAATCATACATTACTTCTGAATGATTATCCCGAATGAGCTGTTTGTCTGTTATTTCACCGGTGGCTCTGTCGATCACATTCCGGTAAATTTGTGAAATTCTGAAAAATTTCTCTTTTTCTTTATGGAAATGGTGGTTCTCTTCAATAATTTCATAATAGTGAGGAAATTCCCTCTCGCTTCTCAGCTCTCCGCATAATTTCCCGTTTTCACACCATAACAGAAGCTGTACATTCTGATCTGTATTATTTTTGAACCTGTAGTCTATATAATTATAGCTGACAGATGTCCCGGAACTGAATGGAACACGCTTACCATGATCCGGTGCAAGTGCATCTGAATGGCTGTGAAATTCTGTTACGGTAAGAGGGCTGTGAAGCACAAGAAGATGAATGGTATTTCCAAGATTGCAAAGTCCGCCTCCAAGCCCGGGCATAAGCTTATCTCCTATAATAATACGACCATCCCGGTAACCCTTCCTCTTTGATATTTTCCCTACAGTCCTCCAGAACGAAAAAGTCTCTCCGGGATGAATGATCATCCCATTTATCCTGGAGGATGCAAGGCGAATGTTTCTTGCCTTGTTTTTCTGAAGCACGGGATCTATTCCTTTTCCTTTTTTTATGAGGCCGGAGTTGTAGCTGAACACCAGATTTGGCAGCTTCTCTTTTTGTTTTACAGTACTAAATTTCTCTTTGCCTGCAAAATCCTGTATATGTCTTTTACATATCTCTTTTGACTTTGAAATTTCATACGTAAGCGGACAGATCTCACAAAAAAGCTTTTTTTCTTTCTTTTTCTTCATATTTTTGGCCGTTCCTTCTGTATAAATATCACCAATTCTCCTGTAACAGCTTTTATCACGTTTCCAGCATTCCAGGATTGCATATTCAACGTATCTCCGTTTTCCGATCCACTTTTCATCATCCTGCCTGATAAACCTGACAAGAATACTGGCAAGACCACTTCTGTTTGCTCCCAGAATATCTGTAAATACCTGATCCCCTATAACCACTGCCTCTTCTTTTTTTATATTCAGCATCTCCACTGCTTTCAGATAATTTTGAGGATTTGGTTTATCCGCATCGCAGATGTAAGGTGTATCTATATTTTTAATAAATCGTTCCACTCTTCCTATGTCATTATTTGACAACAGCAATGTTTTCAGACCAAGTCCCTGAATTTTACGAAACAGGTCATCAATTTCCGGTGTGGAATCGTCACCATGATGTACCAATGTATTGTCTATGTCAAAAATAATTCCCCGAAAACCTTTCTGATATAGCTTTTGGTAGTCAATCATAAATACACTTTCGGCATATTCATATGGATAATATTTTTTTATCATGTTATCTTCTCACTTTTTATGTACTGACAAACTTTATTGATCTGTTCTCCGAAATTACCGTCAAACTTGTTTTCAAAAAAAGCACTGCCTATTGTAAATGCCCACGGGACTGCTTTCCTGATCTCATTCAGTCTCTGATAACCATTGATGCTTCCTGCTATGCAGACCGGCGCATCCACAGCTCTTACAAACTCTTCATTCAGCCTGGCTGCATCTCCTGTATATCTGTATCCCAGAAGATCAATTCCATAGACACCTTTCGCAAGATATTCTCTGGCCTGAAGGATCATCTCTTCGCAGGTTCCCTCCAGAACGGATGGGCGATCATGGATTTCTCCTACAAATGGCATATATTTGATTCCATTTTCCCTGCAAAATTCATTCACAACATCTGAATAAACAGTCCCCATCAAAAAATCACAGCCACATTCTGCTGCCATTTTTGCACCTGACATACACTCCGCCTGTGTATATGCAACCACTTCCAGAACTGTTTTTTTGCCACAGCTTTTCATATATGCATAAAGGTCTTTCATCTGGGAAAGGGGGAGCGGCTCTTCCTTAAATCCCCAGTATTCTGCATCAGAATCCTTATATGCATCAAAAATCTCATATGCGTTTTGAACAGTCTGATCCTCATGGGTAAGCATCACGATCAATGACGGGGTATGATACCTGTTTGTTAAATTTTTCTCCTTTTCCATACTTAACTCCTTCGTAACCTTTTAACTCTGGTAGCATATATTATACCTTACATTTATTTTTCACACAAGAAAAGCCTGTCGGCAAATAGCCGACAGGCAATAATGAATGGCAAAAAACCTTTCGACACTCATATCATAGTATTGCATGTGCAAATGAACGAATTCCCCGAAAGGCACGTAAAAGTGCCTTCTTTGGAATTGTTCATTTTGCACATTGCTGTACGTTTTTGAACGGCCATAGTTTTTAAAAACACTTCATATCATATTTTACACG
>NZ_WQNP01000039.1:0-291 GCF_018783905.1 Ruminococcus sp. MCC718 | reverse complement strand
AAGATTGTAAACCTGATGAAGAGCTATACAACATACCATATATGAAAAAGTTATCCCCAATATTTACGAAAACAATTCTGAAAAGAACATACCTTTTGGACAGATGGATATTTTGCCTGTAGTGTAGGAAATGTATCGGAAGAAATGCTGAAGAGATATATAGGAAATCAAGGTTGAGAAAGAGGGTGACAGTGGATGTTAAAGGCATATCAATATAGAATATATCCAAATAATGAGCAGAAAATACAGATCGCAAAAACATTTGGCTGTTGCCGTTTTGTATATAATCAG
>NZ_WQNP01000038.1:0-8424 GCF_018783905.1 Ruminococcus sp. MCC718 | reverse complement strand
GTAATTCCACTGCTTTTTTAATAAAAATAAAACTGCGCCACAGCCTTGGCAGGCCATCGCGCAGCGATTTTGTTCAATCGTAATTATAAAGATACGGTATTTCGCATGTTGTTTTCTGACCGGAGAAATTTATTGTCACTTTATAATGCAATCAGTGGTGCTCATTACGATGATCCGGAAAAACTGGAGATTGTCACACTGGAAAATGCTATTTATATGGGAATGAAAAATGATCTTGCTTTTATCATTGACACAGAGTTATTTCTATATGAACACCAGTCAACTTACAATCCTAATATGCCATTGCGTGATTTATTCTATATTTCGAGTGAATATCAGAAACTGGTGGATAAGAAATCCCTTTATTCTTCCGTATTACAGAAAATACCTGCACCACAATTTATCGTATTTTACAATGGAACAGAAAAGAAAAAATAAAGCGGAGGTAATTGCGATGAGTATTTTTGAATATGACAAAGAAGAGGAAGAACGGAAACTGCGAAAAGCTGAGTACGAGGCCGGTGTTGAATCTGGCATTGCGGAAGGCAAACGACTTGCACAAAAAGAGGGTACGATTGCCCTTAGCAGACTTGGATTGCCTGTTGAACAAATTGCAATGGCACTGCAAGTAGATGTAGAACTTGCAAAACAATGGATTGGTGATAAATAGCAAATAAAAAGTGACCGAGCTCTTTAGAGCGAGAGATGCTTCTTGGCCGAGGATCAATCTGACGAGAACAGTAGCGACCACCGTTCCGATACCTACGGAATCGAGCTGACCGGAGAAACGCCGAGGTTCGATTTTACGGACATCGAAACACCGAGTGTCATAATAAAAAGCCCGGCGATGGCATGGCTGTCAACAAACGAAAAGTCAATGAGAAAATTTCTTGTTAAGCACATTTACACTTGATGAAAATGAGAAAATATGTTACTTTATTCAAACGTAAGTTTAAGCAAACTAACAAAAGATAGCCATGGAGGAAAAGGAATGAAGCGATGGAAAAAGAATTTGCTGGTATTGGCTCTGCTGAGTTTTGCGGTAATTTTTGCTAACGTTACACCAAAGTATCATACCGTTTCAGCAGCGTCCAAAACCACGCTCAATTACAAAAAGAAAACACTGAGAAAAGGCCAGACCTTAAAGCTTAAGGTAAAAGGCACAAAGAAAAAAGTGAAATGGAGCAGCTCGAAAAAGAAAGTTGCATCCGTTACTTCAAAAGGAAAGGTTACAGCAAAGAAAAAAGGAAATGCTGTGATTACTGCAAAAGTTGGCAGCAAAAAATATCGCTGCAAGATTAAAGTAGTTCTGCCAGAGAAGCCGGCAGTCGATAATAATAAAACACCGGAGACACCGGCAACGCCAAGTACACCGGAGACACCGGCAACTGAGACACCGGCAACGCCAAGTACACCGGAAACCGAAACACCGGCAACGGAAACAGAAGCTCCGAAAACAGTTCTGGTAAAGGAAGCTCAGACAAAAGTTCTTGATCTTGGATATGCACAGTATCTGGTGGTAGCTTTTGAAGAAGGTTACGATGTGGAAAACTGCAGCGTTGCGGTAGATGGTGTGGATATCACAGGGGCTATGACCAAAGTTACCGATGACGGAAGCATTGTGAAATGGGAGCTGACAGGCTTAAATCCTGCAAAACTGGTTGTTACCAAAAAAGATGACCAGAAAACACAGGAGGTTGTGCTCAGTGACAATGAAAATCCGGACAAACCGGTTGTAAAAGCACAGGAACCGATGTATTTCCTGACACATGCAGCCATCCCGACCTGGGATTATCATCTGACCAACTACGATGAAGAAGGAAATGCAAGGGTTACTCCGAAAAAAACAACCTTTGACCTGAAGGAAACTGCAAAAGAAGATGTGAAATATTATGCACCGGATGCAGAATTGAGCAAAAACGAAGATGCTGACAATCTGTACGGTGTGAGCGGAAACGTAGAAATCCTGTTCAACTACACAACACAGGAAGAAAAAGACTGGTTTGATACGATCGCAGACGAAGGTGCACTGGCACTGCTGTCAAACGATGAGAGCCTGAGCACGCTGAACGATCAGCTCGCTTATACAAAAGATACCACCGAACATGGTGGAAATGTAGTCGGAAGAATTACCATTCCGCTGGGACAGAGCAATTTCTATTCCAATGGACGTTACAAAGTACGCATCCGTTCCAATGGAAACAGAACCCTGATCGCATCCATCCATGTGGTAAATGCACAGACTCCGTCCATGAAGATTTCTGAGACAGGTGCGATCAAATCCGGACAGAATGTTCATTTCCAGGTAGAAAACATGGTATACGGCATCACCGTTCCGGTTGAGATGGTAACACTGAAAACCCCGTCAGGAGAAGTGAAAACACTGGAAAAAATAACAGACTGGTATCTGATCGGAAATACCTTTGTACTGTATAACGATGTAAATGCAGAAGGTGGAAGAAACAACATCGAACAGCCGGGTGTGTACACACTGACGGTATACTCAAATGGCTTTAAGACCATGAGCAAATCTTTCACTGTTGCAGGCAAAACAACAAAAGCTGCAAAAACAGCAAAGACTTATGATGTTGTGACAAGAGCGACTTCAGGCGGAAACTCCGGAAGCAGCAGCGACGGTGAAAGCGGAAACTCTGTTATGCCGGCAAATCTGGCATTTTCTGAGGATCTGATCTCCAATGCAAAGATCCTGACGGCACTGGATGTGAAGAATGCTTCGGCAAAAGCAGTTGCAGAACGCTGGGATAATCAGATCACAGCATGCGATGCCGTTTATGGCGAAGACGGAGTTGTATTCTACGATTATACAAGCTACTATGATGCTGTTCAGGAAGCAAAATTAAAAGGACAGTATCTCTCTTTTGAAGATTATGTTGCAGATGAAAATGCAGTTACTACAGAAAACCGTCCATACGCAGTTAAGGTGGTTCTGGAAGATGGTCTGCTTGGAGAAACACAGTACAACGGATCTTACAAAGGAAAAGAAGCACCGGTCCTGACACTGGATGCGGATGCAGAATTTGTTGCAGAAGGCAGAGATCTTGTACTGACAGGCCAGGATGCAAGAACAGCAGAATACTTTGAGAAAATTACCGGAATTTATGTGAATCAGAGCTGGAAAGAACTGACAGAAGATCAGTACAGCGTAGAGGACGGCAAACTGGTGATCAAAGATTCTGTTCTGACACTGGGAACAAATACCGTAGAGATCAAAGCAGAAGGATTCAAAAACAATACACTTTCGGTTGAGTATAAGAAAGTTCTGGAAGAGAATTTAAGTCTTGTTTCTGACAAAGAACAGTACAACAGAGGCGAGAATGTGGTTCTGACCGTAAATGGTTCCGAAGGCGATTTCCTGAAGAACTTAAATGCAGTCAAAGTAGATGGAAAAAACATTTATGCAAAAGGTGTTGCAGGATCTGATTATTACTATGAAGCAGCAGAAGATCTGAAATCCATCACTATTTACGATAACGGAAACCTGTTCAACCAGAACAAAGCATATACCCTGACTCTGGAAGCAGAATATTATGAAGCTCTGGAAACAGAGATCACCGTACAGGGTGAAGAAAAAGATGTTCCGGCATCAGAGCCTATGATCAGCAAAGACGAAGACGGCCAGACTTATCTGGTATCCTTTGGAACACAGACAAACTTTGTAGGCTGGAAAAATAAAGTAACCTCGATCACTGTAAATGGAACAGCCTATACAGAAGCAGGCTGGTTTGGCATGTCAGAGAATCAGTTTAAATGGGAAACAGACGGATACGGAAATCAGGTCCTGAAACTGAAAGTGGACAGCGAATTTGATGAAAATGCCGACAATACCTTTACGATCAAAGCAGAAGGCTATAAAGATCTGGCACTGCCGCTGGTTGTAAATGTGATCAAAAAACTGACACCGCCACAGGCGGTTTCCTGCCAGAAAACTATCTTCTCAGATTACTATATCGTTTCCTTTGGCTATGGTTCTGAAATCGAACAGTGGCAGAATCAGATCACAGGCATAAAAGTAAACGGAACAGAGTATAGCCTGGTAACTTCTTCCTTCAGCGTAGGTGATACGACAACCTACTGTCTGCTGAAAAACGATGGTCAGATTTATGTTGGAACAAATGCAGTTGCAGATGGAGAAAATACCATTGAGATTTCCGCAGAAGGATATGAAGACTGTACCGTCACCTTTACTAAATAAGAAGTTGTCGGTGACTTCCTGGCAGGTGTAAGAAATTGAAATCCTGAGCATTTTATCAGGAGGCTGTCAGCGAAAAAACAGCAGAGCATGTGCAAATGAACGAATTCCCAAATTGTCATTAGACAGTTTGGGAATTTTGTGGTTAAAAAAATCCTTCCTGATATAATAAAAGTAACTCAGAAAACGGGAAGAAAAATCAGGAAAACAGAAAATATGTCAGGAGGGATTTGTTATGAAAAAACAAAAAGGCGGTTTTCAAAAAATAATCGGTTTTTCAATGGTATGCTGTATGTTGACCAATCTGGCAGTGCCGGTTTCTTTTGCGGAAGAAACAAAAAAAGAACCAACGTATGTGCGGATGGACCATCCACTGAAGGAAGAAAATAACTGGGATATTTCAAATGAGCTGATCATGCCTGGCGAAGCATTTTACACCGTTCCGAAATTTGAAGTAACGTATGACCATGGTTATTACGGGCAGACAGTTACGAACCTGTACCTGAAACACGTTTCCCTGATACTTGGGGAAGAACCAAGACTTTATGACAGTAAACTGATACGGAACAAAGTGGATCTTGCCGGACTGACGGCGGATCGGACAAACACGTATAATGTCTGGACAACACAGACGGAGCTCTGGAAGAAGAGTCTGGAAAGTGCAGAGATGGGTGAAGATACACAGAAGCAGCTTAAAGCGTTTCAGGAAGGCGAGAGCACAGAGAATGCGGGTTACACAAACAATACAAACACCCCAATTGTTTTGGAACAAGTGCGTACAGGAGCTACCGAACATGAAGGAACCATTTATGGTGGTGAATATAGCAGTACACCGATGATTGTCGGGTATACCACGCATAATTCAAACTGTACGATCCGATTCTATGAACCGTATTATACTATATCCTACAAAGAACTTTCAGAAGAAGAACAGGAAGGCATGCCGGATCGTTATTATGTGCAGAGGGAAAAACAGGAACTGATTTTAAAAACACCGGTTCGTGCAGGGTGTCATCTGACTGGCTGGAGCGGTATGGCTTTTGTGGATGAAAAAGTGGAAGAGGGAAGAACCATATTCTCCTTTGACTGGGAACACAATATGATTCATGCAAATTTAGGTGATCAGACAGTGACACCGAGATATGACAGCGGAAAAACAATTACATTTAACGCAAATGGCGGAAGTATTGAGGGAAAAGAGTCTGTCATTTATGAATTGCATATGGACAGTAAAAACTTTTTTGATATTGCAGATCACATTCCGCAGCAGGAGGGATATCAGTTTGTCGGATGGTGTCTGAAACCGGATGACTTAGATGGCAGTCTGGTCAAACATACGGAAAACTATGACTGGGTTCCAAAGTACCGGGATGATATCCAGGTTTATGCAAAATGGAAAGAAAAACCGAAGGAAACAGAAACGGAAAAAGAAACAAAAACAGAAGAGGAAACAGAGAACAAAGAACAGATACCGGATGTAAATTCGAAGGATGGTCAGAAACTTTCCGGTATTTCCATCAAAAAACTGACAGCCGGAAAGAAAAAATTTACAGTAAAATGGAAAAAAGCAAAGAAATCGGAGTCTGTTTCCGGTTATCAGATCCAGTATTCAACGGATAAAAAGTTTAAAAAGAATGTCAGAACAAAGAAGTGTGGAAAGAAAAAGAATTCGCTTACGGTGTCGAAACTGAAAGCAAAAAAGAAGTACTATGTGAGAATGCGGAAATTCCGGAATGTAAAAAAAGATGGAAAGAAAAGCAGGATTTACGGTTCCTTTAGTAAAGTAAAAAAAGTAAAAGTCAGGTAGATCAAAAATTCCCGCCATCCGGTCAGGATGGGCGGGAATTTTTGCATCTGAAAAAAAGTAAAATTAGGAATTGACCCCGGAAATATATCTTTGTAAAATAAGAAAGAAACATGGAATATATGTAAAATTTAAGGAGGCTGTTTGTTTTATGAAAGCAACAAATGAGAAAAAGTCAGAAGGTTATTCTTCACCGTATGATTTTGAGGGAAGAATTCCACTTTCTCAGGCAATTCCACTGGGGCTTCAGCATGTCATGGCAATGTTTATCGGAAACTTGACACCGCTGATCATCGTGATGGGAGTTTGTGGACTGACCGCAGATGCAGGATTTGGCGAACTTCGTACGGCATTGCTCCAGAATGCAATGATCATCGCCGGAGTTGTTACACTGGTTCAGATGTTTTCCATCGGTCCGGTCGGAGGAAAAGTGCCGATCGTTATGGGAACGTCATCCGGATTTCTCGGAGTTCTGAACAATACCGTGGCAGCATGCGGCGGCGGTATTCTTGCTTATGGTGCGATTATGGGAGCCTGTATTGTCGGCGGTATTTTCGAGAGTGTTCTCGGAGCATTTTTGAAACCGCTTCGTAAATTTTTCCCGCCGATCGTTACCGGATCGGTTGTTATTGCAATCGGATTATCACTGCTTGGTGTTGGTATCAACTATTTCTGCGGAGGAAGCGGCAAAGCGGACTATGGTTCACTTCCGAATCTGTTTCTGGGATTTGTAGTACTGGTTGTAATTGTACTGCTGAAACATTTCGCACCGCAGAAAAGTATCCTTTCTTCGTCTGCAATCCTGTTTGGTATTCTGGCAGGATATGTTGTGGCGATCATTATGACACTTACGCTTCCGCACACCGGTATCGATGCAGATGGTGTTCAGTATACTTACTCCTGGGTTGTTGATTTTGCCCAGGTAAAAAATGCAGCGTGGATCGCTGTGCCGAGCTTTATCGGTTTTGGTGCTTTATCTGATGTAAAGATCACATTCCAGGCAAGTGCGATCATCCCGATCGGCATCATGTTTATCGTAACGGCGATTGAGACAGTCGGTGATATTTCGGCCTGTATCGAGGGCGGTATGGATCGTGAAGCAACCGATTCTGAGCTGTCCGGCGGTGTGATCTGTGACGGACTTGGATCTGCTTTTGCAGCACTGTTCGGTGTACTGCCGAATACTTCATTCTCGCAGAATGTGGGACTGGTTTCTCTGACAAAAGTTGTCAACCGTTTTGCAATCTCCATGGGAGCGATTTTCCTGATCCTGTGTGGATTCTGCCCGAAGATCGGTGCACTGATGTCCATCATGCCGCAGTCGGTTCTCGGAGGGGCAGCCGTTATGATGTTCGCATCGATTCTGATTTCCGGTATCCAGCTGATCACAAAGCATCCGATCGGCAGCCGTGAGATTACGATTATTTCCGTAGCGATCGGTCTTGGATATGGTCTTGGAGCAACCACAGGGGCAACCGCTCATCTGCCGTATTATGTACAGCTGATCTTTGGCGGTTCCGGAATCGTACCATGTTCTCTGGCAGCGATCATTTTAAATATCGTTCTGCCGAAAGAATCCAAACCGGTTCGTGAAATGTGGGAACTGGAAGATAAATAAATGAAAAAAATCATATCAGTCATCGGAGCGGGCGGAAAGACGACCCTGATCCATCGACTGGCAGAAGAATATCAAAGGAAAGGAAATGCTGTGCTGGTGACGACGACAACGCATATGTTCGCAGAGCCGGGCACAGACCTCTCCGGCGATGCTTTTTCTATACGGGAGAAATTACAGAGAGATCACTATTGTATGGCGGGCATACAATGCTCCGAAAATCCGCAGAAAATGCAGGCACTTCCGGAGCATACACTAAGAGAATTGCTGCATTACGCGGATATTGTTCTGATAGAAGCGGACGGAGCGAAACATCATTCTCTGAAATATCCTTCCGGGGCAGAACCGGTGATTTTTTCGGGAACGACGGATCTTTATCTCGTGCTTGGAACGTGGGATATTGGGAAACCCTGTAAGAAGGTAATCTTTCGCTTTGATGAGATGCAGAAAGAAGAGCTTATCCGGGATGATATGGAGCTGCCAAAAAGAAAGATTCTGCCGGAAGAAGCAGTGACAGAAGAGCATATCCGCAGAATCTTAAGGGCGTATCGGTACAGGCTGAAAGAAATCGGGTATAATGAGAAAATAACTTGTCTGTTTTCAAAGCAAGATGGGGAAAACATTCGATTCTGTCAGGCAGATACCGACAGATCTGACCGCCAGAGGCATTCTTGAAACCGGGTTTTTCGAAAGTCTGAGCGGAACAAATGGAGGCAATTAACAGTTAAACATAAATTATAAAATTATATAAGTATATGTTGAGTTTTATAAGATATTAGAGTAGAATATTATTGA
>NZ_WQNP01000180.1:0-98962 GCF_018783905.1 Ruminococcus sp. MCC718 | reverse complement strand
GCAAGCAGTATTGGTGTCATGGACGCACCCTGAAAAAAGACGGTATCCCGCCAGATTTCAGATGCTCTGGTAACTCAGTTGCCGAGTAGTTCACAAAGTGCAGAAAAGATATTTCTGACAGAGAGAGAAAAGGAAAAAAGTATGAGAAAAAAAGGCAAACATATCGTATCAAAAGTACTGCCGGGAAGCATTGCAGAAGAACTGGAAATTGAACCGGGAGACGAACTGGTTTCTGTAAGCGGGAAAGAGATCGAAGATATTCTGGATTATCATTATCTGATGAATGATGAATATGTAGAGCTTCTGATACGCAAATCGAACGGGGAAGAATGGGAGCTTGAGATAGAAAAAGAATATGAAGATGATATCGGGATTGAGTTTGAAAATGGTCTGATGGATAACTATCGTTCTTGCCATAACAAATGTATTTTCTGCTTTATTGATCAGATGCCAAAAGGTATGCGTGATACACTTTATTTTAAAGATGATGATTCCAGGCTTTCTTTTTTGCAGGGAAATTATGTCACACTGACAAACATGTCGGATCATGACATTGATCGCATTGTATATTATCATATGGAACCAATGAATATTTCGTTTCAGACGATGAACCCGGATCTTCGATGCAAAATGCTGCACAATCGATTTGCCGGGGAGGCTCTGAAAAAAGTGGACCGTTTCTATGAGGCAGGGATTCATATGAACGGCCAGATCGTTCTGTGCAAAGGCGTCAATGATGGAGCAGAGCTGGATTTCAGCATACGTGAGCTGACAAAATACCTTCCGTACCTGCAAAGTGTTTCTGTCGTTCCGGTTGGGCTGTCAAAGTATCGGGACGGGCTTTTTCCGCTGGAACCTTTTGATAAAGAAGATGCAAAGAAAGTGCTGGATCTGATCCATGGATGGCAGGAAAAGGTCTGTCAGGAATACGGCATCCATTTTATCCATGCATCGGATGAATGGTATATTTTGGCCGAACAGCCGTTTCCACCGGCCGAACAGTATGATGGCTATCTTCAGCTGGAGAATGGCGTCGGAATGATGCGGCTGCTCCTTGATGAAGTAAAAGAAGAGATGGAAAACCGGACAGGCGATGACCGGAAACATACCGTTTCCCTTGCAACCGGACTGCTGGCGGCACCTGTCATACAGCAGATCGCAGACCAGCTCTGCGAAAAATATCCGAACGTGACCATCCACATCTATCCGATCGTCAACGAATTTTTCGGTGAAAAGATCACGGTCTCCGGACTTCTGACTGGACAGGATCTGAAAAAACAGCTTACCGGCAAAGAACTTGGAAAGCAGCTGCTGCTTCCGTGCAATATTCTCCGTACCGGATACGATGTTTTTCTGGATGATGTGACGGTGGGGGAACTGGAAAAATCTTTACAAGTGAACATTAATATTGTAAAATCAAGCGGTCGGGCACTGATCGAGGCCCTTTTATTGGAAACAGAGACAATCGAACATTCCTATACAGATGAGGTGAATAAATATGAGTAAACCAATCGTAGCTATTGTGGGGCGGCCAAACGTAGGAAAATCCACACTCTTTAATATTCTTGCCGGAGAAAATATTTCTATCGTCAAGGATACACCGGGCGTGACACGTGACCGTATTTATGCGGACGTAGAGTGGCTTGGCAAAAATTTTACCATGATCGATACCGGCGGTATCGAGCCGGACAGCAGCGATATCATTCTGTCACAGATGCGTGAACAGGCACAGATCGCGATCGATACCGCAGATGTGATCATTTTTATGACGGATGTAAGGCAGGGACTCGTAGATGCAGATGCACGTGTCGCAGATATGCTCCGCCGTGCGAAAAAGCCGGTGATCCTCGTCGTGAACAAAGTTGACAGTTTCCAGAAATTTATGGCAGATACTTATGAGTTTTACAATCTCGGTATCGGCGATCCGATCCCGATCTCGGCATCTTCCAAACTGGGGATCGGCGATATGCTTGATGAAGTGATCCGCCATTTCCCGGAACATGATACCGAGGAGGAAGAAGATGACAGACCGCGTATCGCCGTTGTCGGCAAGCCAAATGTCGGCAAGTCTTCAATCATAAACAGACTGCTGGGGGAGAATCGCTGTATCGTATCCGATATTGCCGGAACGACACGTGATGCGATCGATACGGCTGTTACCTGGAACGGCAAAGAATATGTCTTTATCGACACTGCAGGACTGCGAAGGAAAAGCAAGATCAAAGAAGAACTGGAACGCTACAGCATCATCCGCACGGTCACAGCTGTGGAACGTGCCGATGTTGTTGTTATGGTGATCGATGCCGTAGAGGGGATTACAGAACAGGATGCCAAGATTGCAGGTATTGCCCATGACAGAGGCAAGGGCATTGTGATCGTAGTCAATAAATGGGATGCAATCGAGAAAAATGATAAAACAATTTATAAATATACGAACGAAGTAAGAAATACACTTTCTTATATGCCATATGCGGAAATTATGTTTGTCTCCGCACTGACCGGACAGAGACTGGTAAAACTGTTTGACATGGTCGATACGATCATTGAAAATCAGACCATGCGTGTACAGACCGGTGTGCTCAACGAGATCATGACAGAGGCAGTGGCCATGCAGCAGCCGCCTTCAGATAAAGGCAAACGTCTGCGTCTG
The DNA here is from genome assembly GCF_018783905.1 of Ruminococcus sp. MCC718. NCBI lineage: Bacteria > Bacillati > Bacillota > Clostridia > Eubacteriales > Oscillospiraceae > Ruminococcus > Ruminococcus sp. MCC718. The sequence goes on along the minus strand of NZ_WQNP01000180.1, from coordinate 96,312 downwards.
TATTACATTACACAGGTAGCGGTAAAACCACCTACATTCGTGATTTTTGTCAATGACAAAGAACTGATGCATTTTTCTTATACAAGATATCTGGAAAACAAGATCAGGGAAGCATTCGGGTTCCGCGGAACTCCGCTGAAATTTATTATCAGAGAACGTGGAGAAAAGGAGAAATAAAATATGATACGTCTGTTATGCCTTGCAATCGGATATCTGTTCGGATTGTTCCAGACAAGCTATATTTTAGGAAGAGTACATGGGATCGATATCCGGGAATACGGAAGCCACAATGCCGGTACGACCAATATGCTGCGTACCATGGGACTCAAAGCAGGTCTTCTGACTTTTGCCGGGGATTGTGGCAAGTGTATTCTGGCCGTGGTGCTGGTGAGAGTCGTATTTGGAAAAACACATGCGGATATTCTGCCATTGCTTGAGTTTTATGCGGCGGCAGGGACGATCCTGGGACATAATTATCCGTTTTATCTTGGATTTCGTGGCGGCAAAGGGATTGCAGCCACAGCCGGTCTTGTCCTGTCAGTGAACTGGATCATGGCGATCTGCGGCATCATCACTTTTTTTACTACTTTTTTTGTGACACACTATGTTTCTCTTGGCTCACTCCTTGTCTACGTCGGAATTGTGATCGAAGTGATCGTACTTGGACAGAACGGCTTTTTCCATATGACACAGCCGCACCTGTATGAACTGTATGCAGTTGCTATTTTTCTTGCTGTGCTGGCATTCTGGAAACATCGTGAAAATATCAAGAGACTGTTATCCGGAACAGAGCGTAAAACATATCTTTCATCAAAAAATAAAAAGAAATAAAAAGAAAAGCAAAATAAAAACAGAGGGGGTTTTCTTATGGCAAAAATTGGTATTATCGGAGCCGGAACATGGGGGACAGCACTTGCAGTGCTGCTGAACAACAATGGTCATGAAGTGACGATCTGGTCTATTATCCCGGAAGAAGTAGAAATGCTCCGCGCAAAAAGACAGCATGAGAAAAAACTGCCGGGTGTTATTTTGGCACCGAATATTGATGTCACCGGTGATCTTGAAGGTGCCATGACAGACAAAGATATTCTGGTCTTGGCGGTTCCTTCCCCATTCACAAGAAGCACGGCGCACAGTATGCGTGCTTTCTGCAAAGAAGGACAGAAGATCGTGGATGTGGCAAAAGGGGTCGAAGAAAAGACATTGATGACATTGTCTCAGATCATTGAAGAAGAGATTCCGCAGGCAGACGTGGCAGTGCTTTCCGGCCCGAGCCATGCAGAAGAAGTCGGAAAATGTATTCCGACAACCTGCGTTGTGGGGGCTCACAGCAGAGAAACGGCAGAATATCTGCAGAATATTTTCATGAGCAAGGTCTTCCGTGTATACACAACACCGGATATGCTTGGTATGGAACTGGGCGGTGCATTGAAAAATGTGATCGCACTGGCTGCCGGTATGGCAGACGGACTGGGATACGGTGACAACACGAAAGCGGCACTGATTACCAGAGGAATTGCTGAGATCGCACGCCTGGGGATCAAGATGGGCGGTATACCGGAAACCTTTTACGGACTGACCGGTATCGGTGACCTGATCGTGACCTGTGCAAGCGTCCACAGCCGCAACCGCAAAGCCGGATATCTGATCGGACAGGGCAAAAGCATGCAGGAAGCAATGGATGAAGTCGGCATGATCGTAGAAGGGGTTTATTCTGCAAAAGCAGCGATCCGCCTTGCACAGAAATATCAGGTAGAACTTCCAATCATCGAGCAGGTAAACAAGATCCTGTTTGAGGACAAAAAGGCGGCTGATGCCTTAAATGATCTGATGCTGCGTGACCCGAAGACAGAATCGGATGCCGGAGCCTGGAAGTAAAAGAAAAACATTGACGAAGAGCTCTCCTGGGTGTAGAGTATTATTCATAAGCAAACACTTTATCAGGTGAAAGCGTGAAAGCATAAAAGCGTTAAACCGGTAAAATGTTAAAAAATGAACAGAAACAGGAGAGGAAAAATATGAAAAAAACACTGGCATTTTTATTATCACTGGGATTGACTGTCTCCATGCTCGCAGGATGCGGAAGCAAGACAAACGAGACAACTGCGGCAACCGATGCACAGACAGAATCTGCTGCCGGTACAGAAAAGAGTACAGCAGACGATGACGCAGCAGCAACTACGACATCCGACAAAACATATAAGATCGGCGTTCTTCAGTATGTGCAGCACGATGCACTGGATGCTTCCAACGAAGGATTTTTCGCAGCACTGGATGACCTGGGGATAAAATATGACGCCGATCAGCAGAATGCTGCAGGTGAGGCTTCTTCCTGTCAGACAATTTCTGAGACTCTTGTAAATGACGGAGATGATCTGATCTTTACAATCGCAACACCGGCAGCACAGTCCGTAGCAGGTGCTACCTCAGATATTCCGATCCTGCTGACAGCCGTAACAGATCCGGCAGAATCCGGTCTGGTAGAGTCAAACGATGCACCGGGCGGAAATGTAACTGGTACTTCTGATATGACTCCGGTAAAGGAGCAGATCGATCTTCTGAAAAAACTGATCCCGGATGCAAAGACAGTCGGAGTCCTGTATTGTTCGGCAGAATCGAATTCTGTACTGCAGGCAGATATGGCAAAAGAAGCATGCAAGGCGGCAGGACTGGAAGCAGCAGATTATACCGTCTCAAGCTCAAATGAAATCCAGACGGTTGTAGAATCTATGATCGGAAAAGTAGATGTTATTTATGCACCGACTGATAACATGATTGCAGCGGGTATGGCAACCGTGGCAATGATCGCAAACGAAAATAAAATCCCGATTATCTGCGGCGAAGAAGGCATGGTAAAAGAGGGTGGACTGGCAACTTATGGAATTAATTACTATGAGCTTGGTTATAAAACAGGTGAGATGGCCGCAAAAATCCTGACAGAAGGTGCTGATCCGGCTTCTATGCCGATTGAATATCTTTCCACAGAAGAATGTTCCCTGCTGATCAACAAAGAGACTGCGGATACACTTGGCATTGATGTCTCTTCTTATGATGCAGATTCACTTTATACTGCAGAATAAGATGGTGAGGATTGTGGGAGTGCGACGCACGGAATAATCCGCAGGCATCATAGTTGGGGACTTTTGATCCCAACATCATAAGATAGGATTCTTACAAAAGCATCTCAGATTCAGACAAATAAATAACAATAAAAAAGACAAGGGAGGCAAAGGCTTCCCTTATCTTGGTGAATATGGAGGACAGTATGAGTGGTGTAGCACTTGCAATGCTTGGAGCAGTGTCTCAGGGTGTGCTCTGGGGCCTGATGGTTCTTGGCGTTTATATAACTTATAAAATATTGGATATTGCCGATCTGACCGTGGACGGCAGTTTTGCACTTGGCGGATGTGTCTGTGCGGCGATGATCGCAAACAAAGGCATGAATCCGATTCTGGCAATTCTTATCGCACTGCTTGCAGGACTTGCAGCCGGTGCAGTGACTGGATTTTTACATACCGTATTTGATATACCGGCCATCCTTTCCGGTATCTTGACACAGATTGCACTGTGGTCGATCAACCTGCGTATTATGGGCGGAAAATCCAATGTTCCGCTTCTGAAAGCACAGACTATTTTTTCAGAAGTTGTAAAAGCTACCGGACTGACACAGTCTCAGGTTTCTCTGATCGTCGGACTGATCATAGCGGCACTGATGATCGTTTTCCTCTACTGGCTGTTCGGAACGGAGATCGGTGCGGCACTGCGTGCGACCGGCAACAATGAAGCAATGATCCGTGCTCTCGGTGTTGATGCCAGAAAAACAAAAATGATCGCACTGATGCTCAGTAACGGTCTGGTGGCCGTATCTGGGGCACTGGTATGTCAGAGTCAGAAGTTCGGTGACATCAATATGGGAACCGGTGCCATCGTAATCGGTCTGGCTTCCATCGTGATCGGTGAAGTACTTCTTGGAAGACTGCGTTCTTTCGGAAGCCGTCTGATATCCGCAGTTGTCGGATCTGTGGTATATTTCCTGATCCGTGCGATCGTACTCCAGCTTGGTATGGATGCAAACGATATGAAACTCCTTTCTGCCGTGATCGTTGCACTTGCACTTTGCGTTCCGGTTGCCATCAACAAATGGAAGATCAGAAGTGCCTATAAGGAAGGAGGAAGTGACAATGCTTGAACTTCATAACGTAAAAAAGACCTTTAATAAAGGAACGATCAACGAGAAAAAAGCCCTGCAGGGGCTGGAGCTGACACTTCAGTCCGAAGATTTTGTGACGATCATCGGCGGAAACGGTGCCGGAAAATCAACGATGCTGAATATGATCGCAGGCGTTTATCCGATCGATGAAGGAAAGATCATTCTGGATGGAACCGATATTTCAAGAAAACCGGAATATGCCAGGGCAAAATATCTGGGAAGAGTATTTCAGGACCCGATGAAAGGTACTGCAGCCGGCATGGAGATCCAGGAAAATCTGGCACTTGCATACCGCCGCGGTAAAAAGCGTGGATTGAAATGGGCAATCGGAAAAGATGAGCAGGTATTTTATAAAGAACAGTTAAAAGCCCTGGATCTTGGGCTGGAAGACCGTATGACAAGCAAAGTCGGTCTGCTTTCTGGCGGTCAGCGTCAGGCACTGACACTTCTGATGGCTTCTCTTCAGAAACCGCAGCTGCTTCTGCTGGATGAGCATACCGCAGCACTGGATCCGAAAACGGCTGCAAAAGTACTGGCACTTACCGAAAAGATCATTGCGGAGCATCATCTGACAGCCATGATGGTAACACATAACATGAAAGATGCGATCCGTCTTGGAAACCGTCTGATCATGATGCATGAAGGCCGGATTATTTATGATGTGGCCGGAGAAGAAAAGAAAAACCTTCAGGTCAGCGATCTGCTTGCCAAGTTTGAACAGGCAAGCGGCGGAGAATTTGCAAATGACAGAATGATGCTTGCGTAAGAAAAACGCAAAAAGCTTGCTGATTTCACGATAATGTCTTATCATGGAATCAACAGGCTTTTTCTTTTTGCCTGAGTGGAAATGGAGGGATGCAGATGCAGTGCAAACGTTGTAAAACTTTTTTCAAATATGATAAATACGATGGGATCTGTCCGCAGTGTGCTTATTTCAACAGACCGCCCGGAATGGAAGAAGTAGATCTTTTTGAAGATGATAAACGGTTTCAGACGGAAAACTATGTGCTTCCGCAGATGGAAGGAATCCACATGGAACTGCATAAAAAATACGACAGTGATAAAAAGCCGCATAAAAAGAAAAAAACGGCAAAAAATAATGCCGGACACTTTTCAGATTATCTGGAAATAAAATCAAAGAAAAATATGGAAACAAAAAAAGATGCTGCAAACAGCAGGGTGCGTATCATTGTTTGCCTGATCGTGGCGATTATAGCTATATTATTTCAAATTTTTGAGAATATGATGTAAATTTTAGAAGAGGATATACTTTCGTCGATATCCCTGATATTATTAAAAAAAATACATCATCTCTTGTTGAGAATTCATAAACGCTGTGTTATAATGTTGTCAATATAAGGGTATTTGCGTAATTTTGCAGGTACAGAAAGGAGTAGATATCAGTGCATATCATAAAAGATGAGAATGGCAATGTTTGCCCTCATGGTCATGAGCACGGACATGCACATACACACGACGGTGTATGCCAGGAAGGCTGCAGCGGCTGTGAGTCACATGATCCGAAAAAAGAAAACATTGCACTTTTAACATATATGCTGCAGCACAATGAACATCATGCAGCAGAACTGGATCAGATGGCAGACAAATTGCGGAAAGCCGGAATGGATACAGCGGCGGAACAGATACGGAAAGCGGTTGATGAATTCCAGAAAGGCAACCTGTATCTGAGTGTAGCACTTGCCACTGTAAAAGAAAATTAACAGGAGGCGGAATTATGTGTCTTGCAGCAGTATACAAAGCTCAGGATCCGGAGACAAAACTGTTTGAATTTGTAAGCAGGATCGATGTTGACGGAGAGACAATCACCCTTACGGATGTAATGGGCGAGCAGAAAGTTCTGGAAGGTACTATCGTAATGGTAGACCTTGCAAACAGCATTGTGAAGATCAACTGCACGGAATCTTAGCAGTTATCAAATAAATTAAAATAAAATGGAGGTATGTTACTATGAAATTATCGGAAAAGATGAAAGAGAAACAGCTTCTCTCTTTTGAATTATTCCCACCAAAAACAGAGAAAGGTATGGCAAATCTGCCAGGAACGATCGAACATCTGATGGAGTTCAAACCGGAATACATTTCCTGTACTTACGGAGCTGGCGGCGGAAACGTTGGAGCAAACCGTGAAGTATGTCAGATGATCAAGAAAGCAGGTTCCATCCCTGTAACACATTTCACCGTAATCAAAAATACAAAAGAAGGTATCAGAGAACAGCTGGATCAGTACCTGGAAGAAGGGGTTGACCATATGCTGGCACTGCGCGGCGACTTCCCGATGGGTGAGACAAGCACCATGGGAGATTTCGATTACGCTACCGACCTGGTGAAATTTGTCCGTGACCAGTACGGCGATAAATTCGAAATCGCAGTAGCAGGTTCACCGGAAGGCCACATTTCCTGCAGAAGCCTGGAAGCAGATATCGCTGTTCTGAAACAGAAACAGGACAATGGTGCAGACTACATCATGACACAGCTCTGCTGGGATATGGAACAGTTCAAATACTGGCTGGATGCAATCCGAAAAGCAGGTGTTACCATGCCGGTAGACGTAGGAGTTATGCCAATTCTGGATCAGGCAGCTACGATCAATATGGCACTGTCACGTAACGGCTGTGTAATGGATCGTGAACTTTCCAGACTGATCTCCAGACACTGGCTGTTCCCAAATCCATTTGCAGCAAAAGATGCAGAGGGCAAACCTTTTGATTTATTCTATGATAAGAAAATCGCAGAATTCAAAGAAGAAGGTATCGAATACACGATCAGACAGATCGATACATACCGTGCACTGGGCGTTGAGGGCATCCATCTGTATGCTTTGAACAAATGGAAAGATGTTTCTGAAATCATCAATCGTTCCGGTCTGCGTACACTGGTATAAAGAGACAGGCAACAGGAGGAAATATTTATGGCACAGGTAATAGCCGTTGCAGGAAAAGGCGGCGTGGGAAAGACAACGCTGTGCGGGCTTTTGATACAGTATCTTTGTGAGAAGGGGAAAACACCGGTTCTTGCAGTAGATGCAGATGCCAATTCCAACTTAAACGAAGTACTTGGCGTTGAAGTGGAGATGACACTCGGTGAAGTTCGTGAGCAGATTGAAAATGCAGCGAACAGTGCAAAAAGTCCGATCCCGCCAAGTATGTCAAAAGCAGACTATGCAGAGATCATGATGAATCGCTGCCTGGTCGAAGAAGATGACTATGATATGCTCGTCATGGGCAGGACACAGGGCAAGGGATGCTACTGTTTTGTAAATGGTCTGCTTCAGGCACAGGTACAGAAACTGACACCGAACTACAAATACATGGTCGTAGACAATGAAGCAGGAATGGAGCATATCAGCCGTGGCATTTTGCCAAAAGTTGATACGATCATTCTTGTGAGCGACTGCTCCAGACGAGGTGTTCAGGCAGTTGGACGTATTGCCGGACTGGTGAAAGAGTGCGGACTTAATCCAAAACAGATCGGACTGATCGTAAACCGTGCACCGGAAGGCAAACTGAACGACGGAACAAAAGAAGAGATTGAGAAACAGGGTCTTACACTTTTTGGTGTCGTTCCGCAGGATCAGGAAGTCTATGAGTATGACTGTGACGGAAAGCCAATGACAGAGCTTCCGAAAAACGCAGCGGTAAAAACTGCACTGTATAAAATACTGGACTCTATCAGCTTATAAAACACAGCCCCTTGCGGGAAGCCGTGAGGGGATTTATTTCAAAACCCCATATCCCATGGGGGCGGATAGGATATGAGAAAACCTGTGGGATAGGAACCCATAAACAAGGAGGTAGATGATGGGAAACTTTAAATTGACAACCGTTGAAGAATTCGAAGCGGCTACAGAGAAACTTCTGGAAACAGGAAAAAAAGTAGGAGCAGATGCATGGCAGTACCGTGCAGCAAAACAGACCCCACACTGTAAATTTGGTGAGCAGGGTGTCTGCTGCCGTATCTGTGCAATGGGACCTTGCCGTATCACACCGAAGGCACCAAGAGGTATCTGCGGATGCGACGTACACGGTATCGTAGGACGTAACTACCTGAAATTTACAGCAGGCGGAGCGGCAACGCATTCTGATCACGGCCGTGAGATCTGCCACACACTGTACTGTGCAAAACCAGAAGGACCTTACAAGGTAAAAGATCCTGAGAAGCTGCTCCGTATCGCAAAAGAATGGGGTGTTGAGACAGAAGGAAAAGATATTTACGATCTGGCACATGAAATGGCATATCTTGGATTGAGCGAATACGGCAAAGTATTCGGCACACAGAACTTCTTAAAGAGAGCTCCTCAGCATACACAGGAGATCTGGGAGAGAGAAGAAATCGCACCAAGAGCAATCGACCGCGAAGTATCATGTTCTTTACATATGAGCCACATGGGATGTTCTTCCCTTCCTGAGGCACTGATCCGTCAGTCCTTAAGAGCCGGTCTGTCTGATGGCTGGGGAGGTTCCATGGCAGGTACGGAGTTCTCAGACGTTCTGTTCGGAACACCGAAACCGATCGAAACCGAAGCAAACCTTGGTGTTATGGTTGCTGAAAACGTAAATATTGTTGTTCATGGACATGATCCTTCACTGTCTGAGATGATCTGTGAATATGCAGATGATCCGGAAATGATCGCTTACGCAAAAGAAATGGGAGCAAAGGGGATCACCGTATCCGGTGTGTGCTGTACTTCAAACGAAGTTGCAATGCGTCGTGGTATTCCGATGGCAGGTAACTTCCTGCAGCAGGAAAACGTAGTATTGACCGGTGCATGTGAAGCAATCGTTGTAGACGTTCAGTGTATCTTCCCGGCACTTGGCCCTCTGAGTAAATGTTTCCATACTAAGTTTGTGACCACTTCTCCGATCGCACAGATGCCGGATGCTGAGTACATTCGTTTCAATGCAGAGACAGCAGGAGAAAATGCAAAAGCGATCGTTAAGATGGCGATCGAAAACTTCAAGAACAGAAAACCGGAACTGGTACATATTCCGGATATGAAACAGAAAGCAACCGTTGGATATTCTGTAGAAGCAATCGTAAAAACTCTGGATGGCGTTGCAAACTCTCAGGTTGATGAGATGGGAACAACAAAACCGCTTCTGGAGTGTATCACATCCGGTGTTATCCGCGGTGCAGTTGCCATGGTTGGATGTAACAACCCGAAAGTAAGACCGGATACAGCCCATATCGAGCTGATGAAGAAAATGATCGCAAACGATATCATTATCATTGCTTCCGGATGTTCTGCACAGGCTGCTGCAAAAGCAGGTCTGATGGACAAAGAAGCAAAAGAACTCTGCGGAGCAGGTCTGAAGAGAGTATGTGAACTGGCGGATATCCCACCGGTACTGCATATGGGATCCTGTGTAGATATTTCCCGTATGATGATCCTGGCAGCAGAGCTGGCAAAAGATTCCGGACTGAACATTTCTCAGCTTCCGGTTGTCGGATGTGCACCGGAATGGATGTCCGAAAAAGCAGTATCCATCGGTAACTATGTAGTAGCTACCGGTATCGATACGTTCCTGGGCGTTGATCCGTATGTATCCGGTTCTGACCAGATCGCACAGCTGCTGACAGAAGGCGTACGTGACTGGGTAGAAGCCGCATACACCGTAGAGAAAGATATCGACAAACTGGGCGATGCTATGATCGCAAGAATCGAAGAGAAGAGAACTGCACTGGGAATCTAATCTTTATGAAAACAAACGCAGGGCGGTTTTATCCGCCCTGCAAAGAAAAATAGAAGGCGGATAGTGATATGAAAATTGCAGTTACCGGAAAAGGCGGTGTCGGAAAAACAACATTTGCAGCCACACTTGCCAGATTGTATGCACAGGAAGGCAAGCATGTTCTTGCTGCAGACGTAGATCCGGATGCAAATCTTGGACTGGCACTTGGATTTTCAGAAGAAGATCTGGATTCAATCGTGCCGATCACCAGGATGCGAAAGCTGATTCAGGAACGTACAGGTGCGAATGATCAGAATCAGTTTTACAAGCTGAATCCGAAAGTGGATGATATACCAGATGCTTATTCAAAAACCTGTAATGGCGTAAAACTTCTGGTTCTTGGTACCGTTGAAACAGCAGGAAGTGGCTGTGTGTGTCCGGAGCATGTGATGTTGAAGCGCATCATCAATCATCTGGTGTTAAGGAGCAACGATGTTGTAATTCTTGATATGGAGGCTGGGCTTGAGCATCTTGGCCGTGGAACGACAGAAGGCATGGACCAGTTCATTGTTGTGATCGAACCAGGGGCAAGAAGTATCCAGACTTATAAAAATGTAAAGAGACTTGCAGCGGAACTTGGAGTTCGCCAGGTACGCGTGGTTGCCAACAAAGTAAGGAACGAGGATGATGAAGCATTTATCCGTTCCAAAATACCACAGGAAGATTTGCTTGGATTTATTCATTACAATTCAGAAATAATCGATGCAGACCGTCAGGGAAGATCACCGTTTGATGTAAGCCCGAACGCAAAAGCAGAGATTTCAATAATAAAAAGCAGGATAGACGCAGATCTGTCCAAAGGAGGTAAATAAAGTGACATTATTTGATGTTGTATTCAGTGGAAATGATACCGTATATGGCCTGACAGAGGGTGCAATCGATGCTGCGATCGAAAAACATGGTGCAGATAAAGCGATTGCTTTCCCGGATACGGCTTACAGCCTGCCATGTTATTATGCAGTAACCGGTACAAAGGTTGCTACACTGGGACAGTTAAAAGAAGCTCTGGGCGTTGTAAAAACCCTGATGACAAGAGAGCAGAAATTAAATGATGCATTTATGTCCGGTATTGCAACCGCTCTGTGTGCAGAATTTATCGAGGTACTGAAATATATTGACGGAGCTGCACCATACGAAGCTCCGTGCTACGGACATCTGGCAGATGCAGTGATCCGTGAACTTGGTGTACCGCTGGTAACAGGTGATATCCCGGGTGTTGCAGTTATCCTTGGTGCTGCACCGACTGCACAGGAAGGCGTTGACCTGGTAAAGAGCTATCAGTCACAGGGTATCCTGGTTACACTGGTTGGCGGTATCATTGATCAGTGTGAAGAACTTGGCTACAAAACAGGTGCAAACGTACGTGTGATCCCTCTGGGCAAAGATGTTACAAGTGTAATACATGTTGTATCCGTTGCAGTAAGAGCAGCTCTGATCTTCGGTAACATTCAGCCGGGTGATGCAGCAGGCCTGATGAAATACACCATGGAACGTGTACCGGCATTTGTAAATGCATTTGCACCGCTTGATCCGGTTATCGTTGCATGTGGAGCAGGTGCGATCGCACTTGGTTTCCCAGTAATCACAAACGAAGATACTTTCAAAGTTCCAAAGAGCCTGATCGTTCAGCCGGACGTTTCCAAATTCAACGCAACTTCTCTGGAAGCAAGAGATATCAAGATCAAGATCACAAACATTGACATTCCGGTTGCATTCGCATCTGCATTTGAAGGTGAGATCATCCGCCGCGGCGATATGCAGGTTGAGTTCGATGGCTCCCGTGTAGACTGCTGTGAGCTGGTTATGACAAAGGATGCATCTGAGATCGAAGATCACAAGATCACACTGATAGGACCGGACATCGACGAAATGCCGGTAGGAAGCAAACAGAGCATCTGTTATGTAGTAGAAGTAGCAGGAAAGAGTATGCAGTCCGACTTTGAGCCGGTATTCGAGCGTAAATTCCACTCATACCTGAACTGTGTAGAAGGTATGATGCATACCGGTCAGCGTGATATGATCCGTATCCGTGTAAGCAAAGAGACATTTGAAGCAGGCTTCCGTGCAAAACATATCGGTGAAGTTCTGTATGCAAAAGTAAAGAGCGAATTCGCAGCCGTTGTAGATAAATGTCAGGTAACAATCTACACAGACCCTGCAGAATGTACCAGAGTCCGTCATGAAGTAGCTATGTCGCTGTTTGACAAACGTGATGAGCGTCTGAACACACTGACAGACGAAGGCGTTGATGTATATTACAGCTGTATCATGTGCCAGGCATTTTCCCCATCCCACGTATGCGTGGTTACACCGGAAAGACTGGGACTTTGCGGAGCTGTTTCATGGCTGGATGCAAAAGCAACCAACGAGCTGGATCCTCAGGGACCATGTCAGGTTATCACAAAAGAAAGACCGATCGATGAACGTATCGGTGAATACGAAGACGTAAACGAAGCAGTTCAGAAATTATCCCAGGGTGCGCTGGAAGACGTATCCCTGTACTCTATCATTGAAAAACCGATGACATCCTGTGGATGCTTCGAGTGTATCTGTGGTATCGAGCCGCTGTCAAACGGTGTCTGCATCGCAAACCGTGAATATGCAGGCATGACTCCGATCGGTATGACATTCTCAGAACTGGCTTCCATGACAGGTGGTGGTGTACAGACTCCTGGATTTATGGGACATGGAAAACATTTCATTGCTTCCAAAAAATTCATGAAAGCAGAAGGCGGAGTAGCACGTATCGTATGGATGCCAAAAGAACTGAAAGAACAGGTAGCAGAAAGACTGAACGCAACAGCAAAAGAGCTGTACGGCATCGATAACTTCTGTGATATGATTGCAGATGAGACTATCGCAGAAGATCCGGAAACACTGCTGGCCTACCTCGAAGAAAAAGGACATCCGGCTCTGACCATGGAACCGATGATGTAATGATGCAAGGGAGAAAAGATCATGGATTTCATGCTTGCATGGAAATCCATGAGTTTGGATCCCGCAAAAATATGAGAAAGTAGCCCGACAGGGCGGATTTCGAATATTTTCAGATTGTGAGAGCATGAAATGCAAAGCAATCTGGAGCATCATGCTTGAAACGGCGATTAACGACAGAATCATCTTAAAAAAGTAACAAATATCGGCTTTCTGGCTTTATGCGGATCGTCCGGAAAGCCGAATTTTATAATTTATTGTTAAATAATTGATTTTTACAGGCTGCTGTTGTAAAATAGAAGTAATGTTTTTATAACAGTCTAAAAAGCATGAAGGAGGATTTTTAGAAATGCCATTTACAGCAAAATCAGGAAAATTCAATGCCAGCATCAACACTGTTGAGTTTGGTACTGGCGATAAAGCAGTGAAAATCGGAGGCGAGAATGTATTCCCGCTGTATTCTTTTGATGCTGCAATCGAAAATGCACCGAAGGTAGGTATCGAGATCACAGATTTCGGTATGGAACATGAGCCGGAGTGCATCAAAAAATATTATGAAGGTTGTGCTACTCTGGCAGATATGGCCAGAAAAGCAGCTTCTATGGAAGGTGTAGACTTTTTAAGTTTCCGTATGGAAGGCGGAGATCCAAACGGAGCAAACAAATCTACAGAAGAACTGATCGGTGAACTGAAAGAAATCGCAGATGCAGTTGATCTTCCACTTGTAGTATGCGGATGTAAAAATGTTGAGAAAGATGCAGAACTGTTCTCAAAAGCGGCAGAAGCCCTGAACGGTAAAAATGCAGTCATCCTCTCAGCAAAAGAAGAAAATTACAAGACAGTAGGTGCAGCAGCAGGCCTGGCTTACAAACAGATAGTAGGTGCTGAATCAGCTGTTGATATCAACCTGGCTAAACAGCTTAACGTACTGATCTCTCAGCTTGGTGTTGACAGCAAGAGTGTCGTTATGAACGTAGGTAGTGCAGCAGTTGGATACGGTTTTGAGTATGTTATCTCTACTATGGATCGTGTAAAAGCGGCAGCTCTGCAGCAGGGCGATGCAAATCTGCAGATGCCGATCATTACTCCGGTAGCATCTGAGGCTTGGGGTGTAAAAGAAGCTATGGCTTCTGAAACAGATGCTCCTGAATGGGGCTCACAGGAAGAACGTGGAATCGATATGGAAGTAGAAACTGCAATGGCAGTTATCGCTGCCGGTTCCAATGCGGTAATCCTGAAACATCCGGAATCCATCAAGATCATTTCTGGTCTGATGAAAGAATTAGTCTAAGAGTTGCGTTAAGGAGGAGATGTAATTATGGCACTTAAAGGTCTTGATATTTTTAAATTATCACCAAAGAAAAACTGTAAAGAATGTGGATGCCCGACATGTATGGCATTCTCTATGAAGGTTGCACAGGGTGCAGTTGATATCGCTGCTTGTCCGTATTTCGCACCGGAAGCACTGGCTAAACTTTCAGCAGCTACCGAGCCGCCAATGAAAACGATCAAAGTTGGTGCAGGCGATGCAGAGCTGTCTTTGGGCGGCGAAACCGTTCTGTTCCGTCATGAAAAAACATTCGTAAGCAGAACAAGATATGCAATGTCTCTTTGCACATGCATGGATGATGAGACAGTTGCACAGAAACTTGAGGACATTAAAAAAGTTGATTATGAACGTATCGGCGAGCGTATGTTCGTTGAGATGGTATATGTAAATTACAGTGCAGATGGCAAACAGGATTATGTTGAGCTGGTGAAAAAAGCAGCAGAGACAGGACGTATCCTGATCCTTGACTGTAAGGATGCAGAAATTGCAAAAGCAGCACTGGAAGTATGCAAAGATGGAAAACCGATCCTGAATGGTGCAGATGCTTCCAACTACGAAGCAATGAACGCTGTTGCCACAGCAGCAGGTGTTGTACTTGGCGTAAGCGGAGCAGATCTGTCTGAAATCCACGATACAGTAGAAAAGCTGGAAGGTCTTGGAAACAAGAATCTGGTGATCGATGTAACCGGAGCAGAGGTAAAAGAGACATTCAAAAATGCAGTTCAGATCCGTAAGGCAGCAATCAAAGACGGTGACAGAACATTCGGATATCCTTCTATTGTAAATCTGCACAAAATTGCAGCAGGTGATCTTCACAAACAGGCAGCACTGCTGTCCCTGTTCACAATGAAATATGGTTCCGTAATCGTTGCAGAACATATCGGTTATGCAGAAGCTCTGCCTCTGTATGGTCTGCGTCAGAACCTGTTCACCGATCCTCAGAAGCCAATGAAAGTGGAACCGGGCGTCTATCCTCTGAACGGAGCAGATGAAAACTCTGTATGCCTGACAACCGTAGACTTCGCACTGACTTACTTCCTGGTTTCCGGAGAGCTGGAACGTTCCGGTGTACCGGTAAACCTGATTATCAATGATGCTGGCGGTCTTTCCGTACTGACATCATGGGCTGCTGGTAAATTCTCTTCTTCTTCTATCGCCAAGTTCTTCCAGGAACAGGATATCGAAGGAAAGATTAAGAGCAGAAAACTGATCATCCCTGGTAAAGTAGCTGTCCTGAAGGGCGAGCTGGAAGCAAAAATGCCGGGCTGGGAGATCATCATTGCTCCAAACGAAGCAGTTCAGCTTGTTAAGTTCATGAAAGACTTTGCATAAACTAAATATACAAGCAAAAGGAGAACAAAATAATGGGAAAATTCGTTACAATCGGAGAAAGACTTTCAACAACAGCTCCAGCAGTAAATAAAGCGTTTCTGGAAAGAGATCCGGAACCGATCTTAAAAAGAGCAAAACAGCAGCTGGATGCAGGAGCTACATATCTGGATGTAAACATCGGACCGGCAGAAGGATATGGCCCGGATCTGATGAAATGGGCAGTTGAATTGCTGCAGGGTGAATTTGACAACGTACCTCTGGCACTGGATACATCCAATAAAGCAGCCATCGAAGCCGGTATCGCTGTATACAACCGTTCTAAAGGAAAACCGATCGTAAACTCTGCAGATGCTGCAGGAAGAATCGAAAACATCGACCTTGCAGCTGCAAACGATGCGATCGTTATTGCACTGTGTAACGGCGAAGGTATTGCAAAAGACAACGATGAGCGTATGGGTTACTGCCAGATGCTTCTGGAAAGAGGTCTGGAACATGGTATGGAAGCAGAAGATCTGTGGTTCGATCCGCTCTTCCTGGTAGTAAAAGGTATGCAGGACAAACAGATGCAGGTTCTGGAATGTATCAAAATGTTCTCTGATATGGGACTGAATTCTACAGGTGGTCTGTCCAATAACTCCAACGGTATGCCAAAAGCAATCCGTCCGATCATGGATTCCGCCCTGGTTGCAATGGCTATGATGCAGGGTCTGACTTCTGCAATCGTTAACCCGAACGACCTGCGTCTGATGGAAACCATCAAATCCTGTGATGTATTCAAAGGCAATACTCTGTATGCTGACTCCTATCTGGAGATCTAATAAATGTATAAGGTTACTTTTAAGTTTGAAAACAGCGAAGATGTCACAGTCTTCGCTGCTTTCGGTGAGAGCCTTCTTGAGGTAGCGAGAAAAACAAATGTAGCTATCGATGCACCTTGTTCAGGAAATGCATCTTGCGGAAAATGCAGAGTAAAACTCGTAGAGGGAGAATTGGATTCCAAACAGACGAGACACATCAGTGATGAAGAATATGCACAGGGATGGCGTCTGGCATGCTGCAGCAAAATAAATGCGGATGTTGCTGTAATGGTGCCAGATATTGCTTCTGCATATCGCAGCCGTATGAAAGTTGCGGATCTGTCATCACCGGATGAAGTAAAAATCTTTGATAATATTAAGCAATCTATTACAGAAGCAGGTATCGAACTCAAAAATAATCTTGAAAGCATTCATGTTAAAATGGATGTACCAACTCTGGATGACACTATGCCGGATAACGAACGTCTGACAAGAGCCATCCGTGAAATTACCGGAATGCAGCGTGTGAAGCTTCCATATTCTGTGATCCATAAAATGGCACAGGTACTGCGTGAACACAATTTTGATGTAAACGTTGTGATCCGGAAAACAGAAAAAGACATTTTTGTCTATGACATCTGCGGTGCGGACGAAACACCGGTTATTGCAGGACTTGCAATCGATATTGGTACCACAACCGTATCTGCGATCATCATAGATATGACAGATGGAAAGATCCTTGCAAAAGGATCAAGCGGTAACGGTCAGATTCGCTACGGTGCGGATGTTATCAACCGTATTATCGAATCCCGCAAACCGGGCGGTCAGGACAAACTTCAGAAAGCGATCATTGAAGAGACAATCAATCCATTGGTACAGACGATGTGCCGTCAGGCAAAGATCAACCCGATGAACATTTACCGTATGTCGGTTGCAGCGAACACCACGATGAACCATCTTCTGATTGGAGTTAATGCGGATCCGGTTCGCATGGAACCGTACATTCCGACCTTCTTTAAGACCAATTCGATTTTTGCAGGAGATATTGGCATCAAAGTAAATCCGGATGCACATATCATTCTTGCACCGAATATCGGCAGTTATGTCGGCGGAGATATCACAGCCGGAGCATTTGTAACGATGCTGTGGAATCAGGAGCCATTCTCTCTGTTTATCGACCTTGGTACCAACGGTGAGATTGTATTTGGCAATTCAGACTTTATGTTCAGCTGTGCATGTTCTGCAGGACCAGCCTTTGAGGGCGGAGATATCAGCTGCGGTATGCGAGCGACCGACGGTGCGATCGAGGCATGTACGATAGATGCAGAAACGATGGAGCCGAAGCTGACGATCGTTGGCAATGAAGGCACAAAACCGGTTGGTATCTGCGGTTCCGGTATCATTGATATTATCAGTGAGCTGTTCCGCTGCAAGATCATCAATCCAAAAGGAAAATTTGTCAGAGAAGGCCGCCGCGTGAAACGCGATGCAGACGGAATGGGCAGCTATGTGCTGGCATTTGAAGGCGAAGAAGCAGGATCGAGCAAAGATGTAGAAATCACAGAAGTGGATATCGACAGCTTTATCCGTGCGAAAGGAGCTATTTTCTCTGCAATCCGCACCATGCTTTCTTACTGTGACTTTGATATCTCTATGATCGAGAATGTCTATGTTGCAGGTGGTATCGGAAGCGGTATCAACATGGCAAATGCGATCAATATCGGAATGTTCCCGGATATTCCGGTTGAAATGTATCATTATGTAGGAAATACATCACTGGCAGGTGCGTATGCGATGCTCTGTTCTACCGAATCTGAGCGAAAAGTATATGATCTTGCCGCTAATATGACATATATTGAACTCAGTACGATTCCGCAGTATATGGATGAATTTGTAGGGGCATGTTTCCTGCCGCATACAGATGCATCCCTGTTTCCGAATCGGTAAAATTCAAGTCGAACGTATGTGAGACGGAAGATAAATGCGGCATCAAAAGGAGAATTTTATGCAGGTAAGATACGAAAAAGATAATAAAGAAAGAATTCCTTTTGAACATTATCTGGAGGAATTTGCAGCAATCGATCCAAAAGAGGCCGCAGCCAGGGTGGGAGTACCCTGGCATGAAGAGACACAGGAATTTGAAGTGCGAATGATGCAGAAAGCATTTCTTGTAAAATGGCCGGAATGTACCATTCGAAAGGCAAATCCATTTGATGAAGGATATGGAGCCATGGAGAATGGCGTTCCGCCAAAGATCATGGTAATCCGATTTTTAACAAGGGGTGTGTACTCAGAAGGCACCGGAAAGTTTCTGACTTATCGGGAAGTGCCGCATGGAGAAGTTTATTACCGTCAGTTTAACGGAAGATGTATGATGCGGCTTGCTTTTTCTTATGGAAATAAATTGCAGGAATTTAAAAACAAAATGGAAGCACTGGGGGCAGTAAATTGCGGACACGGTGATGCCGGATACGAGTTTGAATTTATCAACGGGCATCGCGTACAGTTTTTGCTGTGGGCAGGAGATGAGGAATTTCCACCATCCTCCCAGATTCTGTTTTCAGACAATTTCCCGCTGTCCTTTGAAGCAGAAGACCTGGCAGTTGTCGGGGATATTGCGATCGGGACATTAAAGAAAATGAAGGAGGATTTTACAATGGGATTTTCAACGGTACCATGTAATGAATTTGTAGAAGTTCTGGCTTCCAAAGCACCGGTTCCGGGCGGTGGCGGTGCATCTGCACTGGTTGGTGCAATCGGCACAGCTCTTGGAAATATGGTCGGAAGCCTGACAGTCGGAAAGAAAAAATATGCGGATGTAGAAGAAGAAATGCAGGAGTTAAAAGCAAAATGCGATGTTCTTCAGAAAGAACTGCTGACTCTGGTAGAGAAAGACGCGGAAGTATTTGAGCCGCTCTCCAAGGCGTATGGCATGCCAAGAGAGACAGAAGAAGAGAAGGCGGAGAAAGCACGCGTTATGGAGATTGTGCTGAAAGATGCCTGCTCCGTACCGATGGAGATCATGGAGAAATGCTGTGAAGCGATTGAACTGATCAAAGAATTTGCGGCAAAAGGTTCAGCCCTTGCGATCAGTGATGCAGGTGTAGGTGCCGTATTCTGTAAAGCAGCACTGGAAGGAGCTTCCCTGAATGTGTATATCAACACAAAATCCATGAAAAACAGAGAATATGCAGAAGAACTGAACGCAAAAGCAGATGCTATGCTGGCAAAATACCCGCCGATGGCAGATGAGATCTTTGCAAGTGTTCTTGGAAGACTGAAATAGGCGGAGGATAAGCATTATGGCAAAACAGTTATTAGGAAAAGAAGTTGTTGCAGCTTTAAACGAGCGTATTATCGCAAAAGCAGAAGCATTAAAAGCAAACGGTGTTACACCGACACTTGGAATTGTACGTGTAGGCGAAAATGAAAGCGACCTTTCTTATGAAAGAGGAGCAACAAAACGCTGCGAAAAACTGGGTGTGGAATATAAAAAATATCTGCTGCCGGCAGATGCGACACAGGAGCAGGTTCTGGCAGTGATCGATGAAGTAAACAAAGATGACAGTATTCATGGTGTTCTGTTATTCCGTCCGCTTCCAAAACATTTAAATCAGGACGAGATCGAACAGGCATTAGATCCGGCAAAAGACGTTGACTGTATGACCAACGGTTCCATGGCTGGTGTGTTTACAGGCAAAGATCTGGGATATCCTCCTTGTACACCGCAGGCCTGCATGGAGATCCTGGATCATTACGGAATCGACTGCACAGGTAAAAAAGCAGTTGTAGTAGGCCGTTCTCTGGTAGTAGGGAAGCCGGCAGCTATGATGCTGATCAAAAAAAATGCAACCGTTACCGTATGCCATACCAGAACCGTTGATATGCCGTCAGTTGTAAAAGAGGCAGATATCGTGATCGTTGCAGCAGGTCGTGCAGGCGTGGTAGATGACAGCTATGTAAGAGCCGGACAGGTGATCATCGATGTCGGCATCAATGTCAATGCAGAAGGCAAACTCTGCGGTGACGTAGCTTACGATAAAGTAGAGCCGATCGTAGATGCGATCACACCGGTACCGGGCGGTGTCGGAAGTGTTACCACATCTGTTCTGATCGGACATGTAGTGGATGCAGCAGAGAAAGCAGCTGCAAGGAGGTAAGACAAATGGAACTTCGGGAAGTCATGCAGAAACGAAAAAGTATCCGTCAGTATCTGACGACTCCGGTAGAAGAAGAAAAAGTAAAAGCTATGATCGAGGCAGCAATCCTTGCACCGACCTGGAAAAATGCTCAGGAGATCCGTTATTATGTGGCGGTTTCCGAAGAAAAAAGACAGGCAGTACTGGATGCCCTGGGTGAAGGCAATCGCAAAAAAACGCAGAACGCTCCGGTTTTCCTGATATCTGCCGTTATTTTAAACCGTGCCGGTTTTCAGAAAGACGGCACTGCAGATAACGAGCTTGGAAACGGCTGGGGCTATTACGACTGCGGTCTGCACGATATGAATCTTCTGCTGGAGGCGGCAAATCAGGGCTTATCTACGCTGGTTATGGGACTACGTGATGCAGATAAATTGCGTGAAGCATTTGACATCCCAAAAGAAGAGTCCATTGTCAGTGTGATCAGTGTGGGATACAGCGATGCAGATCCGGACAGACCGACAAGAAAATCAGTAGAAGAGATTGCAAAATTCTTTTAACCGATCGGGTTGTTGGTCAGATGCCAGCAGAAGATAATGGTTCGGTTATAAGTGTATGTCTGAATCGCTATTATAAAATCAATTTTATCATTTTTAAAAGGAGTTGGCGTAATGATGACAACAAAGAGAGAAGTAGTTGAAAAAATGTGTGGTGGAAAAGGACACGTAATCATTGACCGTATCCTCGGTGAAAAAGAACTCAACGGAAAATGCGGATTATATGCAAAAGTAACGATTGAACCGGGATGTTCTCTTGGCTATCATGAACATCACAATGAGAGCGAAACTTATTTCATCTTAGCAGGTCAGGGTGATTATGATGATAATGGAACCGTACGCCCGGTTAAGGCAGGAGATGTGACTTACACACCGGATAACCACGGTCATGCACTGACCAATACCGGAGATACCGATCTGGTATTTATGGCACTGATCATTCTTGATTAAAAAATAAAGGCGAATGTAGATAAGATTTATTATGCGATTCTTGTCCGCTTCGCTGAAATGTAAAAATTAAAAAACAGACAGTGATTTCGGGTTCGATTTCGCTGTCTGTTTTTTTGTTATAGAAACGGAGAAAATACAGCATACGACGTACATCAGAAACATTCTTGAATGGAAAAATTCCGATCTGCTGATAAATTCAGGAAAGTGTGGCATTTTCGTTATATTTCTCAAATTCTTTTTCCATATCGACGAGTGTATCTGCATAGCTTAACAGTTCCGCAACACGCTGCTCTCGGTTGTCGTATTCTTTTTTATAAGAAATACGATGCTCCATGGCAGCCCAGAAATCCATGGAAATCGTGCGGAGCTGGATCTCGACCGGATAATATTCACTGGCATCCAGACAGAAAACATTTACGCCGAGAATGATATGATGACTTCGATAGCCATTCGGTTTGGGATTGGTGATATAGTCACGTTCCCGGATAAAGATCAGATCAGACTGTTTTTTCAGCATATCGATCAGATTTTTAATATCACCGACGAAATAACAGACAATGCGGATGCCGGCGATGTCCTGCAGAAGATCCTTTGCATTTTCAAGAGTCGGTTCTTCCCCCTTGCGGATCAGTTTTTCTTCGATGCTCTGCTTGCTCTTGATGCGGTACTGCATCGTATGTATCGGATTTTCAGCAGAAGCCTTGTAAATATTGTGGTTTAAGATCTCCAGCCTGGTCAGAAGCAGTTTCATTGCATCATCGTATGGACGGATCAGATCATAATATTCAGTGTCAGTCATGGAAAACTCCTTTAAAATATCAAAAATTTCGTAACTGTTTCTTTACTTCACAGTTGCGATGTTAAAATCATTTCATGGCAGAATTTGATAAAATCCCAAATATAAAGATGTTAAGGTCAAAAGATGCCATACGAATTGTTACGTACTTCGTACTCTCACAATTCTATTCAACATTCGCATATCGTGAAGCTGACGCTCCACTTTTATGCTCATATTGGGTGGGTCATTAAGCCATAAAACCACTCCTGTGTAAGCACATCGTGGTTTCAGGCTTTTGACCCTGGCATCATATAAATACAATATAACAGAAAATTATGGACTTCCTGTGACAAAAGTATAAAGCAATGAGAAAAATAATAAATAAAAATGAGTCTTGACAAAAAGATAACAAAGAGGCTATAATAATAACGTGAATTACATATTGCTGTAGCAAGTGCCGATGAGAATCGGGTGAAAGGGAATCAGGTGCAAAACCTGAACGGTCCGGCCACTGTAAGCAAGGAGCACTGTCTTGAAAAACCATTGCATACCCATTTTTGTGAGAAGGTAAGACAGCGTGAAGATAGGCGAGTCAGGAAACCTGCTTGATACATGAGATGAGCTTCCGTGTAGAGCTAAAACATCCAATCCGAAGTCAGAGACGTTCTGGTTTCGTATGATGTCTGCTAAGGGTAAGCAGATGTTTATTATTTTATGAAAAAATAGCGATTGAATCCATCTCGAGCAATCCTGAACATATTGGGGGTAATTCACAGCATACCTCCTTCTGTGGCAGGAATCCGCACCTGCCATAAGATAAAAGAACCGGTTTCCTAACTCCGCAATAGGAAACCGGTTCTTATTATCTCAGTCGGAGATTAAACTCCGACTAAGATAAACGCTCCGCGGGGATGCACAGCGATTCTGTCAGGTAAATGTCAGCAAAGCTGACCAGAATCATGTGCCAATTCTCACATTCGTTCGACTTGAATTTACTTTAATTCAATTTCTGCCAGTTCTTTTGGAGGGAGCTGTTTGCTGGAAACGGATTTAAACCATTTCACTTTTGCAGCAGCTTTGTTCAGAGGAAGGTTGGTTCCGGCACCGGCAATACAACCGCCAGGACATCCCATTCCTTCGATCAGACATCCGTTCATTTTTCCGGCCTTTGCAAGAGCCAGTGTCTTTTTACATTCTGCAAGTCCTTCAGCATGGATAATTTTTGGTGTGACATCCGGATAATAAGCCTTCAGACATTCTTCAATCGCACCGGCAACACCGCCCGCTACGGCATAACCACGTCCGGCAGCAGTGGCATCGTGCATGGAATGGGCATTTTCCTGTTCTCCCATATCAATTCCCTTTGCGTCAAACATGCCGACAAGTTCCTCAAACGTGATAACAAAATCAACATCACTTCGCACCGAACGGCGGCTGGCCTCCAGTTTTTTGGCTGCACACGGGCCGATAAATACCACTTTCGCATCCGGATGCTCCTGCTTGATGCTTCTTGCAGTGGCAACCATCGGCGTCAGTTCCTGTGAAATATTGTCGATCATGGTCGGAAAATATTTTTTCGCAAGCATGGACCAGGAAGGGCAGCAGGAAGTCAGAAGAAACGGCAGTTCTCCGGTGGATACTTTTTCGGCGTAATGTCTGGCTTCTGAGACAGCACCGATGTCAGCACCGAGAGCGACTTCATAAACTTTGGAAAATCCAAGGGTTTCGAGGGCGGCATAGACATCTTTTGGCTCCATACTGCCGAACTGACCGACAAACGCAGGGGCGATTTCGGCGATGATTTCATTACCTTCTTTTAAAGCTCGTGCAAGCTGATAAACCTGGGATTTGTCGCTGATCGCTCCAAAAGGACAGCTGACCATACACATACCGCAGGATACACATTTTTCGTTGTCAATCTTTGCCCGGCCGAATTCATCACTGCCGATTGCTTTTACGCCGCAGGCACGGGAACATGGACGTTCCTTTTTGGAAATGGCATCATACGGGCAGACCGACTTACATTTTCCGCAGTGCACACATTTTTCCTGATCAATATAAGAATGTCCGTTTACCATGGAAATGGCATGTTTCGGGCAGACTTCCGCACACGGGTGGGCAAGGCAGCCTTTGCACATATCGCTTACTTCATATTTATTATCCTCGCAGGAAGCACAGGCGGAAGGGACAACCTGCATCAGAGGCGGCTCATAATATTTTTCGGAAATATTGCTGGCCTCGATGCCATCAGTCAGGTGGACCGGTTTGTTTGTCGGACGCAGACACATTCCCATGGCAAGGCGGACGCGTTCCGTGGCAATCGCACGGGCACGGTAAATACTGTCACGGTACTGCGGACCATCTTCCGTTACGATTTTATAGGGAATTGCTTCAATATCGTGGATCAGTGATTCGTCATCGGATTCAAAGCCGATTCTGGAAACCTCAGCAAAAATCTGACGGCGGATTTTTCTTACTTGTGTTTCAATACCTCTCATGTCTTATAAACTCCTTTATTTCAGTCGAGAAGATTCCCACTTCTGCAAGTGGTGAGTAATAACAAGTCTTTCTCAGTGGGAGTACAATCTCCGACTGAGATAAACGCTCCGCGAGGATGTGCAGTGATTCTGAGAAGAATATGTCAGCTTTCGCTGACCAGAATCACGCACCAAGTCTCACGTGCGTTCGACTTGAATTCAAGTTCCGGGTCGAAGAAGCAGAAGTCTCCTTCGGTCAGGATGAATTTATGGTGGCATGCATACTTCCTTCTCAAAGCACTATAACATATTGATAAAATATTATCAAGGCAAGTCCATGCTCAAAAAACGGAACATCCATATTGTATGTGAAAAATTTAACACAAATATCGCAGTTATCTGACATAACTATGGAAAAGTATTTTGTTTGTTAAATTTTTAATTAATGGAAAAGGCATTGTATATAATAAATAAATAAGATATAATTAACACACAAAATTTGTCAATAAATACAAGAGAGTAGGAGGTATGATTTATGCTGGATCAGTCATATTACCAGAAAGCGGACGAGATCATTGCTTTTTATGGTAAGAAACCATCATCCCTGATTCCTGTGATGCAGGATATCCAGGGGGTATATCGTTATCTGCCGGGAGAATTACTGACGTACATTGCAAAAGAGATTGGAGTAAAAGAGGCAAAGGCTTACAGTGTTGCGACTTTTTACGAGAATTTCTCTTTTGAACAGAAGGGAAAATATGTGATCAAGGTCTGCGACGGAACAGCCTGTCATGTAAGAAAATCAGCGGCAATCCTCGATGCATTTATGAAAGAACTGGGACTTTCCGATAAGAAGCATACAACGGATGATATGCTTTTTACGGTAGAGACCGTATCCTGTCTCGGTGCGTGCGGACTGGCACCGACCTGTACGGTGAACGATGAAGTCCACCCGAATATGACACCGGAGAAAGTAGTGGGATTGATTACAGAATTGCGAGGTGAGTGCTGATGATCCATAACAGAGACGAGTTAAAAGAATGTCGCCAGAAGGCAAAAGCAGATATGGAGACGGCAGCCTGTCGTATTCTGGTCTGTTCCGGCACCGGCTGTATCGCAACCGGTTCTGAAAAAATATACAATCGCTTTTTAAAACTTGCAAATATAACACCGGGCGTGAGCGTAATCTTTACACCGCACGATGAAGACACACACATTGGGCTGAAAAAGACCGGATGTCAGGGCTTCTGTGAACTTGGCCCACTTGTGCGTATCACGAAAAACGATGAGACCGTTCAGTATGTAAAAGTTCAACTGGACGACTGCCAGGAATTGTTTGAACGTGCTGTGCTCGGTGATGAGGTAGTGGAGCGTTTATTATACCGTAAAGAGAAAAAAGTTTACCGTCATCCGAAAGAGATTCCGTTTATCGCAAAACAGACCAGGATCGTTCTGGAGAACTGCGGACGTTTTGATGCAGAATCCATTGACGAGTACATGGCATCCGGCGGTTTCTCTGCCCTGGAAAAAGCGATGTTTGAGATGACAAGTGAAGAAGTGATCGAAGAGATCGATAAATCCGGGCTGCGGGGAAGAGGCGGCGGCGGTTTTCCGACCGGACGCAAATGGAAACAGGTGGCACACCAGAAAGAAAAAGTACGTTATGTCGTATGTAATGGTGATGAAGGTGATCCGGGTGCTTTTATGGATGGTTCCGTTATGGAAGGTGATCCGTACAAACTGCTGGAAGGCATGATGATCGCCGGATATGCAGTCGGGGCTGCCAATGGTTATATCTATGTGCGTGCAGAATATCCGATGTCCGTTTCCAGACTCCGCCACGCGATCGCAGAGATGGAAAACCGGAATCTGTTAGGTGACAACATTTTAGGAACGGATTTCTGTTTCCATATGCATATCAACCGCGGAGCAGGTGCATTTGTATGTGGAGAGGGAAGTGCACTGACGGCATCCATCGAAGGAAAACGAGGTATGCCGCGTGTCAAACCGCCAAGAACGGTAGAAAAAGGACTGTGGGAGAAACCGACCGTCCTCAACAACGTAGAAACGTTTGCCAACGTACCGAAGATCATTCTGCAGGGAGCCGACTGGTATCGTTCGATCGGAACAGCCGGAAGCCCTGGAACCAAAACATTCTCCCTGACCGGTGCGATTGAAAATACCGGTCTGATTGAAGTGCCGATGGGAAGTACACTGCGGGAAATTATTTATGATATCGGCGGCGGACTTAAGGAAGGATCTCAGTTTAAAGCCGTACAGATCGGCGGACCGTCGGGCGGCTGTCTGACGGAGAAGCATCTGGATGAACCGCTTGATTTTGACTCCGTAAAGAAATTTGATGCAATCGTAGGATCTGGCGGAATGGTTGTCATGGATCAGCACACCTGTATGGTAGAAGTTGCCCGGTTTTTTATGAGTTTTACGCAGAGAGAATCCTGCGGAAAATGTGTTCCGTGCCGGGAAGGTACGAAGCGTATGCTGGAGATCCTGGAAAAGATCGTAGAAGGCAGAGGCGAAGAGGAAGATCTCGACCGTCTGGAGGAGCTTGCGGCAATGATCCGCAGCATGGCACTTTGCGGACTCGGAAAGAGTGCACCGCTTCCGGTCATCAGTACTCTTAAATTATTCCGAAACGAATATCTGGAACATATCAACGAGCATAAATGTGCCGCAAAAGTCTGTCAGGCTATGCGTAAATATGTGATCAATCCGGAGTTCTGTAAGGGCTGCAGCAAGTGTGCGAAGAACTGTCCAGTTGGTGCGATCAGCGGAAAAGTAAAACATCCGTTCCATATTGACCCGAATATCTGTATCAAGTGTGGTGCATGTAAAGAAAACTGTGCATTTAATGCCATTTACATAGAAGAGTAGGAGGGCAGATTATGGGATTTATGATAATTGACGGTAGAAAAGTAGAATTTACCGATGAAAAAAATATTCTGACGGTCATAAGAAAAGCAGGCATTGACGTACCGACACTGTGTTACCATTCAGAACTTTCTACTTTTGGTGCGTGCAGACTCTGTACGGTAGAAGACGACAGAGGAAGGACATTTGCGTCCTGTTCCGAAGAGCCGAGAGATGGCATGGTGATCTATACAAACTCAGAAAAAGTAAGAAAATACCGCAAGCTGATCGTAGAGCTTTTGCTGGCTGCACATTGCAGAGACTGTACGACCTGTATCAAGAGCGGCGAGTGTGTACTTCAGGAACTGGCACACCGCCTCGGCGTGAAAAAAGTACGTTTCCAGAATACAAGAGAAGAAAGACCGCTTGACTTTTCTTCTCCTGCGATCGTGCGTGATCCGAATAAATGCATCCTTTGCGGAAACTGTGTGCGTGTCTGTGACGAGATCCAGGGGATCGGTGCGATCGATTTTGCTTACCGCGGAACCGATGCGATGGTCATGCCGGCATTTGACCGGCAGATCGCAGAGACAGACTGTGTAAACTGCGGACAGTGCCGTGTGTTCTGCCCGACCGGTGCGATTACAATCCGTACTAACATTGGAGAAGTATGGAAGGCACTGGCAGACAAAGATACCAGAGTCGTGGCTCAGATCGCCCCGGCAGTGCGTGTGGCAGCCGGTGATGCATTTGGACTTCCGAAAGGTGAAAATGCGATGGGCAAGATTGTGGCAGCTCTGCACCGCATGGGATTTGATGAAGTCTTTGACACCAGTTATTCAGCGGATCTGACGATCATGGAAGAATCTGCAGAATTCCTGAAACGCCTGGAAAAAGGGGAAAACCTGCCGCTGCTCACCTCCTGCTGTCCGGCTTGGGTCAAATTTGTGCAGGATCAGTTCCCGGATTATAAAGAAAACATTTCCACCTGCCGTTCTCCGCAGCAGATGTTCTCCGCGGTCATTAAAGAATATTACCGCAATCCGGAGCATGCAGAAGGCAAAAAGACTGTTGTTGTATCCATTATGCCGTGTACGGCAAAGAAGATGGAGGCAGAACGTCCAAACAGTTATACCAAAGGTGAGAAGGATACGGATATTGTCATCACCACAACGGAGCTTACCAGGATGATCCGTACTGCCGGTATTGCACTCGATAAGATCGAAGTAGAATCCTGCGATATGCCGTTTGGTATTGCATCCGGTGCCGGTGTGATCTTCGGTGTGACCGGAGGTGTAACGGAGGCCGTGATCCGCAGACTCGTTCCGGGACATGGAAATGCCGTGATGGATTCCATCGCAGAAGCCGGTATGCGAGGCGAAGAAGGCATCAAAGAATTTTCCATCACTTATGAAGGCAAAGAACTGAATATCTGCGTAGCCAGCGGACTTGCCAATGCCAGAAAAGTCATGGAACAGGTACAAAGCGGTGAGAAACAATATCATCTGATTGAGATCATGGCGTGCAGACGCGGCTGTATCATGGGTGGCGGTCAGCCAATCCCGGCAGGTCCGAGACATAAAGAAGCAAGAGCAAAAGGCCTATACCGTGCAGACGGAAATATGGCGATCAAGAAATGTACCGAAAATCCGCTGATGGATGTTTTCTACAACGGAGAAGATTTCAAAGGAAAAGCACACGAGCTGTTACATAATCCGTTCTAAAAGCGAGACCCCCTCACATATGCTGTATCAGTATAGTGAGGGGGTTAAATTATGGATACGTTTCATCTGTATCAGGATATACAGGCACGGACGAAGGGCGAGATCTACATAGGCGTGGTCGGCCCGGTGCGAACAGGAAAATCCACGTTTGTCCGTCGCTTTATGGAGCAGCTTGTTCTGCCGCATATGAAAAAAGAAAACAGTCAGGTATCAAAAGATGAACTCCCGGTGAGTGGCGGCGGAAAGACGATCACGACCGTAGAACCGAAATTCGTTCCGGCGAAAGCAGCAGAAGTAGAACTGGATGAAGGGATTACAGCAAAAATCCGCCTGATCGACTGCGTGGGATTTGTGATCGACGGAGCTTTTGGACTCGATGAAAACAATCAGGTGCGGATGGTAAAAACGCCGTGGTTAAAAGAGGCAATCCCGTTTCCGCAGGCAGCGGAGATCGGCACCGGAAAGGTAATCCGTGACCACTCAACTGTCGGGATTCTGGTGACAACCGACGGAACGATTGGAGATTTTCCGAGGGAAGCTTATAAAAGTGCCGAGGAAAAGACGGTTCTGGAGCTGAAAAAAACAGGCAAGCCATTTGTGATCGTTTTAAATTCTCAGAAACCGTATTCGCAGGAGACGAAAGCACTGGCAGAAGAATTGTCAAAAACGTATGAAACTGCTGTGATCCCGGTCAACTGTGAGCAGATGAAAGAAGAAGACATCCGCAGGATCCTGACGGAGCTTCTCTATGCATTTCCACTGACCCGTATTGAATTTTTTGTGCCGCGATGGATTGAGACACTGGATGTGGAACATCCGGTAAAAAAGGCAATCCTGGAGTCGATTCGTGAAATTTTTGCAAACGTCGGCAGTCTGCGGGATGTGACGGCAGAGTCACTGGCACCATCCTGCGAATACATCGATAAAAGCAAACTGGAACAGATTTCCCTCTCTGACGGCAGCGTACAGGTGCGTCTCGAGGTGCCGGAAAAATATTATTATCAGATGCTCAGCGAGATGGCAGGCGTGCAGATCGACGGAGAATATCAACTGATCTCCATGATCCGGGAATTATCTGAGAAACGCAGAGAATATGAGAGTGTGCAGGAGGCATTAAATGCAGTACATGGCACAGGCTACGGCGTGATCACACCGCAGAGAGAAGAAATCCGTCTCGAAGCACCCGCCCTCACAAAACAGGGAAATCGCTACGGTGTCAAAATAAAAGCCAGCAGTCCGTCTGTTCATCTGATCCGGGCAGATATCGAAACCGAGATCGCACCGATCGTCGGCAGTGAACAGCAGGCAAAAGACCTGATTGCTTATATCGAAGAAAACGCAAAAGGAGAAAATGGCATCTGGGATACCAATATTTTCGGAAAATCCGTCAGCCAGCTGGTAGAAGACGGCATCCGCACCAAACTTTCCATGATCGGCGAAGAAAGCCAGGGCAAATTGCAGGATACCATGAAAAAGATTGTCAATGAATCGAGCGGAAGGATGATCTGTATTATCATATGATGCCAGGATTGTGGGAGTGCATAGCACGAAACAATCCGTAGGCATCAAAGTCGGGGGCTTTTGACCCAGACATCATATTCAACTGTAAAATGCAGCTTATGTACAACATAGGCTGCATTTTTTCTGCACAAAATCAGAAAGTGTTCGAAAATCAAAGAAAATCAGACCACAGCGTCTGACACATCTTGATGAAGGAAAAGAAAACTTATAAAATAAAAAAGAAATAAGATTTATAAAAACAAAGGAGTTTTTATGAAAGACCAGAAATAGGGTGTAGTGTGAGTTGTAACAAGAGCGGATGGGAAAATCATTCGCTCTTGCTTTTTTTCTTTTCAGGTGTTGCAGTTTGCATAAGAAAAAGTTATACTATAGTTTCAAGATTAAAACAAACGATAAGGATGAGAACATGAATGAATTTGCAAAGCTGCTGTCAGCATTCGTAAAAGAAAAAGGTGTAAAAATACAGCCCTTTGCCAGGTATTGTGGTTATGACCGGGCGAATATGTACAAAATTCTCAAAGGTCAGAGAAATCTTCCGGGAAGAGAGATTGTGGAGAAGGCAGCAAAATATATGCACTTGCTTCCATCAGAGGAAGAAAAACTCTGGGAAGCGTATGAAATATCTGCACAGGGATCCGATAATTATTACAGACGCAAGGAAGTCCAGAAATTTTTTACTGAGCCAATTCTCAGTAGTAATGTTAATATAACTGCCCTGACGGAGGGAGAACCGGCAAAATTCTGCGTACTCAACAATGAGAGTATTCCTCTTCGGGGAGGATATGAAATAGATGCTGCTTTGTTTCGGCTGATTGGAGAAGAAAGTCGGAACAAAGACGGACATTTGCGGCTTATGATCCAGCCGGAAAGTAATTCCCTGAGCAGTATCCTGTCCGTGCATGGAAACTATGCCTGCAATACTCGTATTGACCATATTGTATGTCTGAGCAGCAATCCTGAAAACGTATATAGGAAAAAGAATTATAATCTGGATTGCCTGCGGTGTGTGCTGCCACTCTACAATTATAATTATGATTATAATACCTGGTATTATTACAGTAAGATTCCGGTGCAGGAGAAAAAATTTGGTCTTTTTCCGTATATGGTTTTGTCATCGAAGTATGCCTGTGTTTTAACAGCTGATATGCAAAAAGGATATATAACGGCAAAACCGGAAATATTGAGGATTTTTGAGGAGATTTTTGAAGAATGTCTCGAAGAGTCGAAACCGATGATTCGGCGTATTACAGATCTTGATGAACAGTTTGAAGTTACCGGTAAAATTTTGAAAAATAAAGATCAGGTACAGAGCTTTCAGATGACACCATGCCTGACTCCGGTGCTGACAGAGCAAATTTATGAAAAATATCTGAAAAAAGAGCTTCCGGGAAGGGAAAAGCTAATCCAGACGCTTTGCACTTATGGTGAAGAAATTAAACGCTCAGATATTCAGTATGTTACGTCACTGGAAGGGATAAAGCGTTTTCTGAAAACCGGAATAATCAGTGAATGGCCGCCGGAATTGTATGATCCACTTGAAATGGATGACCGTATCCAGTTAATAAAAGATTTGATTTTTTCGGACAATGGAATAAATATCCGTATTTTAAAGAAGACGGTGGGAAATTTTGATGCAGAAATCTACCTGTGCGTCAGCAGAGAATATGGTATTTTGAAATTTATTGTTCCGGAAAAACAGATGCAGCTTCATCTTATGCTGGAAGAAACAGGATTGCTTTTTTCCTTTTTTGATTTCTGTGAAAATTTATCGACGGAACAAATATTTAGCAGTTCGGAAGAGATAGAAAGTTTTTTAAAAGATTTGCTCACTAAGTGAAATTATGGTTTGTTCAGCAGTGAAACGCTTGTTGCGTTTTTCTATGTGCAAATCTCAATTTTTGTGTTATCATGAGCATAAAATGAAAAATATATAGCATAATATAATATGATAAATAATATTATATACGCCTTACTGAAATTGCAGAAGGACAGGAGGACAAAAATATGTTTCTAGAATCAATGATTCTCCATAATTTCAGGTGCTTTTCTGATATAGAAATAAAATTTAATAACCAACTTACGGTGGTCGTTGGAAATAATGGGGCAGGAAAATCAACGATTCTGGAGGCTGCCACAATTGCAGCGGGTACTTTGACGGCAGCGATGGATGGACTCACAAATTATGGGATCAAGAAGAATGATGCTCATTATAAATATTATGATCTGGGAAGTACCATTGATGTTCAGCCGCAATTTCCGGTTGAGATTACAGCATCAGGTAAAATGGATGGAAAGGATATAACGTGGAGCCGAAGTCTTAAATCTGCAAAAGGCAGAGGAGGGCTGGCATCTGCAAAGGAGCTTACATCCATTGCAGAAGAGTATCAGGAGAGAATGAGAAACGGGGATCGAGAGCTGAAATTACCTGTTATTTCGTATTATGGGACAGGACGGCTCTGGGCACAGCATCGTGAGAAAAAGAATGATACTTTTGAAAAAAATAACAGAAGCAATGGATATATAGACAGCCTTGACGGTGCAGCAAATGATAAGCTGATGATGAAATGGTTTGAAAAAATGACTTATCAGCAGCTTCAGAGACAAGAAAAAATTCCGGAATTTGTTGCAGTTAAAATGGCACTGGAACAGATCTTTGCTTCGGTTACAGGATATTCAGATGTAAAAGTACAGTTCAATCTGGATACGGGTGAAATAGATATTCTTTATTTTGATGGGACAGAACATGTGAGGATGCCCGTTTCTCAGCTGAGTGATGGATACAAGTGTACGATAAGTCTGATTGCAGATATTGCATATCGAATGGCTATTCTTAATCCACAGTTACTGAATAAAGTATTAGTGGAAACAGAAGGGATCATTTTGATAGATGAAGTGGACCTGCATTTACATCCAAAGTGGCAGAAGCGAATTTTGAAAGATCTGATGGATATATTTCCTAAAGTTCAGTTTATCGTCAGTACACATGCACCGGAAGTGATTAATTCTGTGAAAAAAGGATCTGTTGTGATTCTCAGAAATAATGAAGTTATCAATGCAACTGATGAAACATATGGTAAAGATGCAAATACCATTTTAAGAGAAGTGATGGAAGTTTCTTCAAGACCGGATATCATTCGATTTTTATTTGAAAAATTTTATGAATTACTGGATAGCGGCGAATGGAAGATGGCAGAGGAGATTATTGGGCAATTGGAAAAAGAAATAGGAAATAACGATCCGGAAATCAATGCGTGTCGTGTGCGTCTTGAGTTGGAACAGATGTGAGGTAAAATGCCATGATCAGGATAAAAAAGGGCAGAGAACCCGGAAAGTTACTCTGGTATCGTCAACAGGATGGAGCATCTTATGAACAGATGGATAAAGAAGTAAGAGAGGAACTAATAGATCAATTGCTGCGAGAACAGGGGCATCTTTGTGCATATTGTATGTCCAAAATTCCGGAAAGCAGAAATCTCCCAAGCGGTGTACCTGCGGTTACGATAGAACATTGGCTGCCAAGAAATCCAGATGATAAGCTGGATATTGGACAAGGTTTGGACTATAAAAATATGTTTGCAGTCTGTTCCGGAAATAGAGGATGCGGGTGCGAAGAAAAACTGACCTGCGATGCCAGAAAAGGAAACGATGCAATAAAAGTAAATCCTTGTGATGAAAGTACACTGCGTGGAATTACATACAAATCAAACGGAATCATACAGTCCTCTGATCCGGTGATTGATGAAGATTTGAATCAGAGACTGAATTTGAATGGAGCAAATTCATCATTTCAGGAAAACAGAAAACAAGTGCTGGAAAGTCTGATTTTTGATGTGAAAAAAAGATGTGGAAATGGTGATATATCTTTGTATTGCAAACGAAGGTTAGAAAAGATTCAGGCGATGGATGATCAGAAGATTCCGTATGTCGGGATTTTGATCTGGTGGCTTGAAAAACATATAAAATGAAAGTAAGGCAGAAGTTTCTTTCATGATTTTTATTTTCCCCACAGGTACAGGTTGTATTTTCTCGGGAATACATTTGACAAATACAGGAATTTCGTCTATAATGGCGATGAAATGTAACAGATTTGTAACAAATAGTTTGATATTTAGTTACAGATCAGTTTTGACAAGTGTGGGGGAAAGGATAAATAATGAAGAGAAAAAGAAGAATCATACTGGCAGTATTCGCAGTGATGTTTGCGATGCTTTGTATGCCGCAGAGGGCGGAGGCTGCAAGAAAGGCAGTCTGGAAGGATGTTGGTGGTGTCTGGTATGCTTACAAAGGCAGCAAACTGGTGAGGAACAAGTGGGTTGGCGATTACTATGCCGGTTCGGACGGTTCCCTTGTGAAAAACCAGTGGATTGGCGAATATTTTGTGGGTGAAGACGGAAAATGGATTGAGAATTTTAAAGGCGGCTGGTATAAAATTAATAAAAAATATTATTATTATACCCCGGAAGGTGAAAAGCAGCTTGGCTGGATTCAGCTCGGAAAACGGAAGTATTATCTGGATCCGAAGAAAAATGGTGCGAGAGCGACCGGCTGGAGAAGGATCGAGGGATATCGCTATTATTTCAGCAAAAAGAAAGGTTATATGCTGACCGGCTGGAGATATATCAACAAGCAGTATTACTTTTTTCAGAAAAATACAGGAATCTGTCTTCAGGGCTGGTTTCACTGGATCGGTAAAACCTACTATACCGGTGAAAAATATTACCGTGTGACCGGATGGCAGGTGATTGACGGCAAACGTTATTATTTTGCAAAAGACGGAGGTTTGCAGAGCGGTTGGCTTGATTCGAAAGGAAAGAAATATTATCTGGATCCGGACAATGGTTCTGCTGCTACAGTTGGTCTGCTTTCTGTTGACCGTGTTACATATTATTTCAATGCCAAAGGTGTCATGCAGAAAAACAAGGCAGTCACGATTGACGGCGTTGTCTATAACATTGACCTGAACGGAAGATGTACGGCTAACATCGAGGACAAGGATGACGATATCACCGACAAAATGCTGTTCTTTACGACGTTTGAGTCAGGAACGGCAGCCTATGCACAGGTTGGCGGCGATAACGGCAATGCCTGCGGAAAATATCAGTTTGATTACCGTTATTCACTGCTTCCGTTTGTGAAATATTGCTATGAGAGCAATCCGACATTCTTTGCAGAGTTTAAAAAGTATGCGGCATACACCGACAGTCAGAAGTCATTACTGAAGGGAAACACAAAGTTCTATGCGGCATGGAGAACGATCTACAACAAATCGCCGAAAGGCTTTGCTTCTTATCAGGATGCCTACGCAAAGCGTGAGTATTATGATGTGACGGCAAGATATTTGCAGACAAAGTTCAACATCAATATGGATGCAAGACCGGATATTGTAAAAGGAGCAGTATTTAGCTATTCCATCCAGCACGGTCAATGGACTGCAGCAGGAGCAGTCAAAGCAGCCGGTATTAAAAACAGTACGACGGACGAGCAGTTCTTACAGAAACTGTATGCATATCGTAAAAAAACGTATCCGGCGTATACCACGCGTTACAACGAAGAACTTTCCCTTGCATTATCTTTATTGTAAAAAAGACAGCGGTCAGACGAAAAGAACATATTTTCGAACTGACTGCTGTTTTTTGTTGCGAAGCCGTTTTTTTCCTGTTATAATGAATTGGATATCGGTGACACTCGTTTTGTGCCGACCGGAATGAAGTGTAGAATGTGCAGTGATTCTGGTCAGCTTTCGCTGATCAGAATCACGCACCAAGTCTCACGTGCGTTCGACTTGAAACAAAGTAAAACAATTTACAGGAAATAGAAGAATAGAGGACGATCATGATTCTGGAAGAGACATTAGAGAAAATCAAGAAACCATCACAGGAAGCGATGGAGCGGTGCAGGCAGCACTGGGATTCGATCGCAAAGCCGCTGCACAGTCTTGGCAAACTGGAGGATGCTCTGGTGCGGATTGCCGGGATGACCGGAAATGAAAGGATCCATCTGGATAAAAAGGCACTGGTTGTGATGTGTGCAGATAACGGTGTGGTAGAAGAGGGAGTCACGCAGTCCGGGCAGGAAGTGACAGCGATTGTTTCAGAAAATATGCTGTCTGGCAAGGCAACTTCCAGCATTATGTGCCGATCGACCGGAGCGGATATCTTCCCGGTCGATATCGGGATCGCAAGAGACACTTCTCTTCGAAATGAAAAAGTGGCGTATGGCACGAAAAATATGGCAAAAGGTCCGGCGATGACCAGGCAGGAAGCAGTGCAGGCGATCGAGACTGGCATCCGCATTGTTCGGGAATTAAAGGAAAAAGGTTATCAGATCCTTGCAACCGGAGAGATGGGGATTGGAAATACCACCACCAGCAGTGCTATGGCAGCCGTTTTTCTGGGGATTCCGGTTGAGGCGGTAACAGGAAGAGGTGCAGGGCTTTCTACTTCCGGGCTGACAAAGAAGATATCTGCGATCCATCAGGCAATCCAGGTAAATCAGCCGGATCCGGCGGACGGCATCGATGTGCTTGCAAAAGTCGGAGGATTTGACCTTGCCGGGATGGCAGGTCTGTTCCTCGGCGGTGCGGCAGAAGGGATTCCGGTTGTGATCGATGGGATTATTTCTGAAGCTGCAGCATTGGCAGCGTATGTAATCTGCCCGAACTGCGTAAATTATATGATTGCTTCTCATCTGTCAAAAGAACCGGCGGCACAGATGATTCTATCGAAACTGGGATTAGATGCCATGCTGGACTGTGAGATGCATCTTGGAGAGGGCACCGGAGCCCTGACACTGTTTCCAATCCTTGATCTTGCCTGTGTGGTTTATAACAGCATGAGTACCTTTGAAGAGGCAAGTATTGAGCAGTATGAGCACTTGGTCTGAGGAGGGGGATGCGATGTTTGTTACGGTGACAGGCGGCAGCGGCAGCGGGAAATCTGCCTTTGCGGAAGAACAGATCCTGAAATTTCCGGAGAAAAACAGGCTCTATATTGCGACGATGGTCTGTTTTGATGAAGAGAGCAGACAGCGTGTGAAACGCCACAGAAAAATGCGAAAAGAGAAGCATTTTGATACCCTGGAATGTCCGACGGATCTTGTCCATGTCAGGATTCCAAAGGACACGGCGGTGCTCCTGGAATGTATGTCCAATCTGGCGGCAAATGAAGTTTTTTCGCCGGAAGGGGCAAAAGAACACGCTTATGAGGCAATCTGTGATGGGATTTTACATCTGAAAGAGCAGGCGGCAGATGTCTGCGTTGTCACGAATGAGATTTTTTCAGATGGTATGGTCTATGATAAAGAGACGGAAAATTATCAGAGGCTGCTCGGAAGGATCAATGCATATCTGGCGGAAATTTCCGATGTCTGCTATGAAGTAGTCTACGGTATCCCGCTTCGGATAAAGTAAAAAAAATTTTGATATCACAGCTGCTGTTTCTGGCAGCAGGAAAGAAGAGAATGGCATGAAAAATATAGGAAGAAGTTTGTGCGTTGCTTTTTCGATGTATTCGAAGATCCCAATGCCGCAGGTGGAATGGACAAAAGAAAGTATGCAGTACTGTATCTGCTTTTTTCCGGCAGTCGGGGCTGTGATCGGAGCGGCAACGCTTCTGTGGAATATGCTTGTCGGAGCGAAGCTCTCTGGAAGTCTGCTTTTTACAGCAGTTCTGATCCTGATCCCGGTTCTGATCACCGGAGGGATCCATCTGGATGGTCTTCTGGATACAGCAGATGCACTCAGTTCTTATAAAACAAAAGAAGAAAAGCTTGAGATCTTGAAAGATTCGCATGCCGGAGCATTTGCGATTATCATAGGGATCTGCTGGTTTGTTCTGGATTTCGGGATTTATTCCGAGGCAGATGCCCATACAATAGGACTTCTGGCAATCGGTTTTGTCATTTCCAGGGCATTGAGCGGACTTTCACTGGTATCTTTCCGTATGGCGAAAAATACAGGGCTTGCAGCGACGTTTTCAGACATGGCATTAAAGAGCAGAGTGCGGATCGTGATGATCTGTTATCTGATCGTATGTGCCGGACTTTTGCTGTATCTGGATCCACTGTGCGGAACGGCAGAGCTGATCGGGGCATTGCTGGTATTTTTCTGGTACCGCCATTTATCTTATGAAAAATTTGGCGGGATCACCGGCGATCTGGCAGGATTCTTCCTTCAGAACTGCGAACTGTTTATGGCAGTCTGCGTGATCGGACTTCGTATTGTTTTACGTTAAGAGCTTGTCATACAAGGTCGACTGTGTATCTTGCGATAAGGATGTCAAAAGATAAAAATCATATGAGAAATGGAGATATCATATATGATATTGATCGTAGGAGGAACGTTTCAGGGGAAAAAGGCGTTTGCAGAGAAACTTCTGAACGAGAAAAGAGAAGATTTTACGGATGGCACAAGCTGTGCTTTTTCGGATATTTACCATGCAAAAGTGCTGTTTCATTTCCATGAGTATATCCGAAGAATGTTGGAGCAGGAAATGAGTGTGCAGGATCTGGCAGAACAGCTGCGGATGAAGAATTCGGATCTTGTCCTGATCAGCAACGAACTCGGATACGGCGTGGTTCCGATGGATGTGTTTGACCGGAACTACCGGGAGACAACCGGGCGTGTCTGCACGGAGATTGCTTCTGAGGCAGATGCAGTGTATCGTGTAGTCTGCGGTATCGGAACAAAAATCAAATGATGCAGCATCCTGGCGGATGGCAGAGGTGCACAGAAGAACCGGGCATTGCGATGCATGGTGTGCATCACTGTGAGCAGTGGAACGCAAACAGAAAAAGGGAACGATATAATATGGATGTTTATCTGATACGACACGGAAAAACAAAAGGAAATCTGGAAGGGCGATATATCGGGACAACGGACGAACCGCTCTGCGAAGAAGGAAAGCAAAGTCTTATGCAGATGGCAGATGCGAAAAAGTATCCGGCAGTGGAGGCACTTTTTGTAAGTCCGATGCTGCGGTGCAGGGAAAGTGCGAAGATCCTGTTTCCAAAGCAGTCTATTTCTGTGGTTTCAGATCTGCGGGAATGCGATTTCGGCAGATATGAAAACAAAAATTTTCAGGAATTATCCGGTGATGCGGATTATCAAAGATGGCTTGACAGCAACGGGACACTGCCGTTTCCGGCGGGCGAAGAGCAGAGCCATTTCCGGAAACGCTGTGTGAAAGCTTTTAAAACGATTGTGGCGGAACTTTTGGAGCAAAAGAAATATTCTGCGGCGATCGTCGTCCATGGCGGAACAATTATGAGTATTCTGGAAGCACTGGCGGAAGAAAAAAAGGCATTTTATGACTGGCAGGTTGGAAATGCGATGGGATATCATCTGTATATATCAGATGAGACATGGAAAAAAAGACAGAGACTAACCGTTCTGGAAAAAATCACGTAACGGTTTGGAATATAAAACAGAACAACAGAGGGGAAAATATGATCGCGTATATCAAAGGGGAACTTGTGGAGACACTTCCGGGAAGTGTGATTTTGGATGTCCATGGAATCGGATATCGTATTTATATATCGGGAAGAGAGTCGGAGCAGCTGACGAAAATGGGCAGTCAGGTGAAGCTTCACACTTATTTTCACGTAAAAGAGGATGCGATGCAGCTCTATGGATTTCAGCACAAGGATGATCTGGAAGTTTTTTCACTGCTGCTTGGTGTCAGCGGGATCGGACCGAAGGCGGCACTTGGGATCCTGACTGCATTTTCAGCAGATGATTTGAGATTTGCCGTTTTGTCGGAAGATGCAAAAACCATCGCCAAAGCACCGGGGATCGGTGTGAAGACGGCGAAAAAAATGATCCTGGAACTGAAAGACAAGCTGGATCTGGAGGATGCATTTGAGAAGAAGCTTCTGCATGAACAGGAAGCAGAAGAGACGCTTCCGGATGCAAGAGGAGAAGCAGTGGAAGCCCTGACAGCTCTCGGCTACAGTCCGGCGGATGCTCTGCGTGCCGTGCAGAAGGTGGAGCCGGGAGATGATATGGACACCGAGGCAATACTGAAAGCAGCACTGAAAAGAATGATCTGATCTGAAATTGGAATGATGCCGGGGTTAAAAGTCTGAAATCGCAGGGCATCTTCTGACTTTAAGATCTTAGAATAAATAAAAAGAGGAAAAAAATGGCAAAGCGAATTATCACAACGGATATTCTGGAGGAAGATGTATCTTCTGAAAAAAATCTGCGACCGCAGACATTAGAACAGTATATTGGACAGGAAAAAGCAAAAGAAAATTTAAAAGTTTATATCGAAGCGGCGAAGCAGAGAGGCGATACGCTGGATCATGTCCTTTTCTATGGACCTCCGGGACTTGGAAAGACGACGCTTGCCGGTATCATTGCCAATGAGATGGGGGTAAATATCAAGATCACCTCGGGACCGGCGATCGAAAAACCGGGGGAGATGGCGGCAATCCTTAATAATCTGCAGGAGGGCGATGTGCTTTTTGTAGATGAGATCCACCGTCTGAACCGTCAGGTGGAGGAGGTACTCTATCCGGCCATGGAAGACTATGCGATCGACATTGTGATCGGAAAAGGAGCTTCCGCCAGATCGATCCGCCTGGATCTGCCGAAATTTACACTGGTCGGGGCAACGACAAGGGCAGGCCTTCTGACGGCACCTTTGCGGGATCGTTTCGGAGTGGTACATCACCTGGAATTTTATACAGAAAAAGAGCTGCAGACGATCATCATGCGGTCGGCGGATGTACTGAATGTGGAGATCGATCCGCAGGGAGCCGCCGAGCTTGCCAAACGTTCCAGGGGAACGCCAAGGCTTGCAAACCGTCTTTTGAAACGTGTCCGCGATTTTGCACAGGTGCGTTACGATGGAAAGATCACAGGAGAAGTGGCATCCTTCGCCCTGGATCTTCTGGAGGTGGATTCCTGTGGACTTGATCAGACGGACCGCCGGATCCTCTATACGATGACAGAGAAATTTATGGGCCGTCCGGTCGGGCTGGATACCCTGGCAGCGGCGATCGGTGAGGATGCCGGAACGATCGAAGAAGTTTATGAGCCGTTTCTGATCAAAAACGGGTTTATCATGCGTACACCGAGGGGAAGAGTGGTCACAGATCTTACGTATCAGCACCTTGGAATTGAAAAAGAAGAAACGAAATGAAAAAGATTTGTAATATTCTCTTGTAAATAATTGCGATATGAGGTTATAATAGGGAAAGATCATGCGTCAAGTAATTACCGAAAGAGAGGAAGTACACAGGATGTCATCCAAAAACAAAACGGAAGTACTCATTGATGGGAAGATTTATACCCTGAGTGGATATGAGAGTGAAGAGTATCTGCAGCGGGTTGCCACATATATCAATAACAAACTGGCAGAATTAAAAAAACTGGATGGTTACGCAAGACTGTCCCAGGAGTTGAAAAGCATCCTGCTGGAGTTGAATGTTGCAGATGATTATTTTAAAGCCAAGAATCAGGTGGAGATGGTCGAAGAAGAGCTGGCACAGAAAGATCAGGAACTGTACGATTTGAAACATGAACTGATCTCCACTCAGATCAAGCTGGAAGATGCAGCAAAAGAGCTGGAAGCTTTAAAAGAACAGGCAACAGAGTACCAGAAGCAGATTGTAAAACTGGAGACAGAGTTGGGCAAGTAATACAGACAGAGGTTGGAACGACACAAAGAGCCGGAGAAAAGGCAGTTCGGCATTGCGTCTGCCAACCTTTTTA
Source organism: Ruminococcus sp. MCC718 (assembly GCF_018783905.1). Lineage (NCBI taxonomy): Bacteria > Bacillati > Bacillota > Clostridia > Eubacteriales > Oscillospiraceae > Ruminococcus > Ruminococcus sp. MCC718. The sequence continues at coordinate 53,730 of NZ_WQNP01000180.1, read as the reverse complement.
AGTTTACATGAAAACAGGTGGCTTTTGCCATGACAAGTACAGGAGGGATTTTGTGGAAACAGAAGTTCTGGCACCGGCAGGTTCGATCGAAGGATTAAAAGCTGCATTGTATGCAGGTGCAGATGCAGTCTATACAGGAGGCAGAATGTTTGGTGCGAGGGCGTATGCAAACAATCTGTCTGATGAGGAGTTGTCAGAATGCATCGATTACTGTCATCTGCACAATAAAAAATTATATCTGACAACCAATACGCTAATGAAACAGTCGGAGATTTATCAACTGGCAGACTGGCTGGTGCCGTTTTATGAGCAGGGTCTGGATGCCGTGATCGTGCAGGATTTCGGGGCATTTGCTTTTTTGAAAAGAGAATTTCCCAATCTGGATCTTCATGCCAGCACACAGATGTCGGTCCATTCCGTGCAAAGTGCAGCTTTATTGGAAAAACTGGGAGCATCCAGAGTTGTTCCGGCAAGAGAGATCAGCCTGGAGGAGATCGCAGCGATCCGGCAGAATACTTCTCTGGAAATCGAATGTTTTGTGCACGGGGCACTTTGTTACTGTTATTCCGGTCAGTGTCTGATGAGCAGTATGATCGGAGGACGCAGCGGGAACCGTGGACGCTGTGCACAGCCGTGCAGACTTCCTTATGTATATGAAGGAAAAGAGCAGTTCTGGCTAAGTCCGAAAGACATCTGTACTTTGCAGATTTTGCCTGAGGTTCTGGAAGCGGGTGTGGATTCTCTGAAGATCGAAGGCAGGATGAAGCGAACGGAGTATGCGGCAGGTGTGGCAGCCATGTACCGCAAATATGTGGATCTTTACCGTAAAAACGGAAAAGAAGGATATCATGTGGAGAAAAAAGATATCCAGGATTTGATGGATCTGTATAACCGGGGCGGTTTTTCCACAGGATATTATCAGAGATACCATGGTGTGTCAATGATGTCCATGAAGCGGCAGAATCACTACGGGACAGAAGGTGCCATGCTTCTGGAACAGAGAAAAGGCGGACAGCTTACTTTTAAAGCACTGGAAAATCTGCAAAAAGGTGATATGCTGGAGTCCGCAACGGTGGCGGAAGATGTGAAAAAAGGCAGGATCTTTTCCATGAAAGTCCGCGATGCGGGCAGACTGCAGAAGGGAGGCATCTGGAATCGCACGTACAATGCAAAACTGATGGAAGGACTGAAAGAGAAGTATATCGGGAAGATCCTCTATGAAAAAATTAAGGGCAAGTTAATGATTTTTAAAGGGAAACCTGCTATACTGACGGTGACATATGACGGGCCGGAAGGCAGGATCACTGCCTCCCAGAGCGGAGCGATTGTACAGGCGGCACAGAAACAGCCGATTGCGGAGGAACGTGTAAGAAAACAGATGATGCGTACCGGAAATTCGCCGTATCTGTTTGAACATCTTCAGGTTGTGATGGATGAGGAGTGTTTTCTTCCGATGCAGAGTTTCAATGAACTTCGACGGGGGGCTCTGGAAGCATTACAGGAAAAACAGTTGCAGGATTATCAGAGAAAATCTGACAAATCCGGGAAAACAGGAGAAAACAGCCCGGAGATGGAAAAAGTGGAAGCAGAAAAATCTGCCAATGACGGGAAACAAGAAAAGAAAGCAAAGCTTTCTGTATCGATCGAACGGGCAGACCTGTTTGAAGAAATGCTGCAAATAGAAGGCGTCAAAAGGATTTATCTTGACAGCAAATGCTTTCTGGATTTTCGGATGTGTGAACAGATTCCGTCGATGGCACAGAGATGCCAGGGGCAGAAAAAGGAGCTCTGGTACATTTTTCCGTCTCTGTTCCGGACAAAAGATCAGGAACTGTGGGATCAGCAGATGAAGCAGTATATGACCTGTTTTGACGGAATGATGGTCAAAAATCTGGAGCAGATCGCATATCTGGAGCAGATCGGATATGACGGAACCTGGGCAGCAGATTACAATGTTTATGCTTATAATAAAGAAGCGAAAGCGTTTTTAAGAAATCTAGGTTGCAGTTTTTTTGTCTGCCCTGCAGAGCTTACGTTCAAAGAATTGAAAGAGCGTGACTGCGATGGCGATGAAATGCTGGTCTACGGAAGGATTCCGGTCATGACAAGCACACAGTGTCTGAAAAAAAGTGCAGGACACTGTCAGAAAACGCCGGAGCTTTTTAAGGTACGTGATCGCAAGGGAAAAGAATTTCCGGTGAAAAACTGCTGCAGTTACTGTTATAATGTGATTTACAATTCTGTTCCGGTTTCGCTGCACGGATGGAGCGAAGAGGTGCGAAAATGCAGCCCGGCATCTGTACGGCTGGCGTTTACGACAGAAAGCAACAAAGAAGCGGCGGCAGTCGCAAAGCGATTTGTGAAAGAATATCTTTGGGGAGAAGAACTGGGAGAGCCGGGATATGAATTTACAAGAGGACACTACAAACGAGGAGTGGAGTAGGTGAAACGGTGGATAAACTGATCATAGAATTTTCAAAATATGTTCTGATCACTTTGATGGTGATCTATACGCTGCAAAGTATTCTGATCTTTGCTAAGCGGAGCGAGGAAGCGAGAGAATTCCTCTTTATCAGACAGAATGTGGTGATGTTCTGTCTCCATTTTGTGGCTTTTATGGTACTGTACCTTCAGATGAACCAGTCCCAGATCCTGTTTTTTTACGGGGAACAGGCATTGTATCTGGCAGCGACACTGATCTTTTTCAGGCATCTGTATCCGAAAGCTTCCAAACTTGCGATCAATAACATGTGTATGCTGATCACGATCGGTTTTATTATGGTTACAAGACTGTCTTATGATCAGTCGGTCAAACAGTTTCAGATCTGTGTGATCGGAACGGTGATCGCTCTGATCGTGCCGTGGCTGATCAGCAAGCTGAAATTTATCACGAAATTTGCTGTGGTCTATGCTATCCTTGGCATCGGACTTCTGGTAGCGGTTGCGGTCATGGCAACGGTGACAAATGGTGCAAAGCTGTCACTGACGATTGCCGGCATTACCCTACAGCCATCGGAGTTTGTCAAGATTATTTATGTATTCTGCATTGCCGGAATGTTATCAAAATCGACCGAATTTTCGCAGATTGTCAAAACTACCATTCTGGCGGCTGTCCATGTGCTGATCCTTGTGATCTCCACAGATCTTGGAAGTGCACTGATCTATTTTATGACCTATCTGATCATGCTTTATGTGGCAACGCGTGACTGGAAATGGCTGGCTCTTGGATTCGGAGCGTTTGTGGTGGCAGCCGTGGCAGCGTATTTCCTGTTTGCCCATGTCCGTGTCCGCGTGGAGATCTGGAAAGATCCATTCAGTGTTTACGAAGGAAGCGGCTATCAGGTGGCACAGGCACTGTTTGCGATCGCGGCCGGCGGTTGGTTCGGTACCGGTCTGTATCAGGGATCACCGACCGAGATCCCTTATGTGGATCAGGACTTTATGTTTGCGGCGATCGCCGAAGAGATGGGAAGTATTTTCTGCATTTGCACGATTCTGATCTGCATGAGCTGCTTTATCATGTTTGTCAATATCGCAATGAAAATGACGAAGAATTTTTACCGTTATGTGGCACTTGGACTTGCCTGCACGTATGCGATCCAGGTATTTTTAACGATCGGCGGTTCCATGAAGATGATCCCGATGACCGGTGTCACGCTTCCGTTTGTCAGCTCCGGAGGAAGTTCCATGCTCAGTACACTGATCATGTTCTCTGTGATCCAGGGACTCTATATACTAAGAAAAGACGAGGATGATTCATTTGAAGATGAAGAATATTATGAAGAGCCGCAAAACTACCGATAGTACTAGGCGAAAAGGAAGAGATGCACAGGCTGATCCGGATGAGGATTATCTGGATCAGGATTATGATGACTATGATAACGAGGAAGAAGAACGCATCCGCCGTATCAAGAACAAGGTGCTGGTTCGTGTCAGTTATCTGATGGTGGCGTTGTTTCTCTCAATGGCAGGTTATCTGATCTATTTTAATGTGGTGCTGCGGGATGATATTAATAATAACCAGTACAATACAAAACAGTCTGCTTACCAGGAACAGATCATCCGAGGCAATATTTATTCTGCGGACGGCAACGTCCTGGCACAGACAGACATTGCAGAAGACGGGACAGAGAGCAGAAGCTATCCGTACAGCAATCTGTTTGCACATATTGTCGGTTATGCAACAAATGGTAAGTCCGGTATCGAGTCGGTCCATAATTATGATCTGCTGAGCAGTCATGCCTCCATCCTGGATCAGATCCGGGAAGAAAAGCTGGATACCAAAGTACAGGGGGACAGCCTTGTGCTGACACTGAACACACAGCTGCAGCAGGTATGTTATGATGCACTTGGTGACAACAAAGGTGCGATCGTGGTGCTGGAGCCGTCCACCGGAAAGGTACTGGCGATGGTTTCCAAACCGGATTTTGATCCGAATACGATCGAGCAGGACTGGGATGCACTGATTAATGACGACAGCAACAGTTCCCTTTTTAACCGTGCACTGCAGGGGCAGTATCCGCCGGGATCTACCTTTAAGATCCTCACAACGCTGGAATATATCCGGGAACATCCGGATGATTACCAGAATTTCAACTATACCTGTAACGGAAGCATTTCCAAAGAAGATGTGCGGATCACCTGCTACGAAGGAGAAGTCCATGGATATGAAAATCTGGAGCAGGCATTTGTCCACTCCTGCAACGGTGCCTTTGCACAGATCGGTATGGAAGTGAACAATGATTCGTACCGGAAACTCTGCGAGTCGTTCCTCTTCAACAAAGATCTGCCGATTGATCTTCCGTCCAGCCAGAGCCTTTTCCGTCTGTCATCCAATGCCTCCTACGGAGAAGAGATGATGACTGCGATTGGACAGGGAGAGACGGTCGTGTCACCGTTTGAGATGGCACTCGTGGCTGCAACCGTGGCAAACGGCGGCACTATGATGAATCCATACTACATCGATCACATCGAAACGTATGACGGAGACATTGTAAAGCAGTATGCACCGGTCAAATACAAAGAACTGATGTCAGAAGAAGAAGTCGATATCCTGTCCGGATTTATGAAGGAAGTAGTCACCGACGGAACGGCAAGAAAGATTTCCGGAGAAGAATATACGGCGGCAGGGAAGACCGGATCTGCAGAATACGGCAGTGAAGGAGGAGCAGAAGGAACTCACTCCTGGTTTGTAGGTTATCTGGATGCGGAAAATCCAAAACTGGCGATCAGTGTGATCATCGAAGACGGTGGTTCCGGAAGTTCTTCCGCAGTCCCGGCAGCCAAGATGGTATTTGACAAATGGTGGTACGAACTGCAGTATCAGCAGTAATGCAAAAGAGAATATTTTTATAGCTTGCGTTCAGCTGAAAAAAGGGGTATACTAAAAACAGTTTTAGACACAACGCATACAGGAGGAATTGCAATGATTGAGGCAACGAGCTGTGGCGGTGTGGTAATCTTTCGCGGGAAGATCCTACTGTTGTACAAAAGCTACAAAAACAAGTATGAGGGCTGGGTTTTGCCGAAAGGAACTGTAGAAGCTGGCGAAGAGTATAAAGATACCGCTGCCAGGGAAGTGTTGGAGGAAACGGGTGTCGATGCTTCCATTATCAAGTATGTCGGAAAAAGTCAGTATACATTCAATGTCCCGGAGGACATCGTTTCCAAGGATGTACACTGGTATCTGATGATGGCGGACAGTTATTACAGCAAGCCACAGAGAGAAGAATATTTCGTGGATTCCGGATATTATAAGTACCATGAAGCATATCATCTGCTGAAGTTTTCAAATGAAAAAGCGATTTTGGAAAAAGCGTATAATGAATATCTGGAATTAAAGAGGCGGAATCTCTGGGGTAACAAAAAATATTTTTGACAAATTACTGCACCAGAAGGAGTGAAAGCTGGAGTCTCGGTTCGCCGCAGACTCCATTTTCATATCATGGACTTTGCAGACATTCTTATAGAAATGGGAGTCTTCTCCGACTAAGATAAAAATGCGTGTGGGTAGATCAAATAGGAGGTCTGGATATGCATACAAGAGAACATTTATTAGAACATCTGGATATTGAATATTCTTACAAACTGGCAAGACGCATGGAGCAGTTTCGCTCCAACGAGGTACTGGGATACCGCCCGGCAGGTTCGCAGGCAGAATTTAAGACCGGTGAGATGCTGAAAAAAGAAATGGAAAGCATCGGGCTTTCACAGGTTACAAAAGATGCCGTCACCGTGGATGGCTGGGAATTTAAAAAGGCAGTCCTTGCGGTGGAGACAAAAGGCAAACGCCGGGAATTTCAGCTTGGAGCATATCAGACAGACTTTAAGACTGATGGCTTTGAACCTTTTTCCCTAACTTATGTGGGAAAAGGAACGGAAAAGGATTATGAGGGCCGGGAAGTGCAGGGGAAACTGGTACTTGTCGATATCAACCAGAGAGATGAATGGTGGATCAATTACCCGGTTTATCAGGCACATTTAAAAGGGGCAAAAGCCCTGATCGCTGTCCAGGACGGCGGATATGGTGAGATTGACAACGAAGCCTTAAATGCACAGGATATTGCAGGACCTTCCGATGCGGCAGCTTTTTCAATTTCCAGAAAAGATGCAGAAGTGCTTAAAGAGCTGTTGAAAGAAAAAGAAGAGATCCAGGTCTTTTTTGACGCGGACAGCCAGGTGATGCCGTCGTGCACCACCTACAATATCTGCGGAAGGATTCCTGGAAAGCATCCGGAGCGTATGATTCTGCTCTCCGCACATTATGATTCTTATTTCAGCGGCTTTCAGGATGACAATACTGCGGTTGCCCTGATGTTCGGCATCGCAAAGTCTTTGCTGGAGAGTGGTTATCAGCCAAACAATACAATCGTATTCTGTGCAATGGCGGCAGAGGAATGGGGCGTGATCGATTCTGATTTTGACTGGTCAGCGGGTGCTTACGAGCAGATTTTTACAGCACATCCGGAGTGGGTCGGCAAAGTGATCGCAGATCTTAATTTTGAACTTCCTGCACTGGCACATGGAACAAGGGCCAGGATCCGCAGCTGTTATGAATATGTGCGTTATCTGGAAGAATTTCTTTCTAATCTGCCGCTTCTGACACAGGCCTATCCGGAGGAGACGAAGATTACGGCACCGATCGAGACCTGGTCTGATGACTTTTCCATGGCAATCGCCGGCATTCCGTCCATGGTCAATGATTTTACCGGTGGAAGTTTTATGGAGACGCACTACCATTCACAGTTTGATAACGATGATTATTACGATGAGCAGGTATACCGCCTGCATCACGAACTGTTTCTGCTGCTGATCTGTGAACTGGATCAGACGGCGGTCGTTCCGTTGTGTTTTGCCCCGGTCATGAGCCGGGCAGGGAAGTTTCCCGGAGCGGAAGCTGCAAAAGGTGTACTTTCAAAGAAACTGGATGTTATGAAACAATATCTGAAAGAAGCAGAAAAAAAAGCAGAGCAGGATTATCAGAAGGTACAGGAACAGAACCGTGCTTACCGCCGCCTTCTTAAGGAGGAACGTTTTGAAGAAGCAGAAGAGCTGTTTGAAAGCCTGCGTCCTCTGGAACAGAAACAGCTTGCAAACTTCAAAAAAGAACAGGATACGTTTGTACGCATCGACTGGTACGGAAACGTACTTTATCCACATGAGATCCTTCTGAAAAATATCAGGCTTTTAGAAGATGCGATAGAAGATCTTGAAAAAGCAGAAGTATCAAAGGCACTTGGACGGCTTTATCAGGTTGACAACAATGCTTATGCGTTTATGTTTGATGAAGATGTATACAATCATTTCACGGACTATGTTTTCCATCAGCCAAGGGAACGGCTGAAATGGGGCTATGGAAGGATCATGGAGCATGAAAAGCTTTATACTCTGGTGAGAAGCCTGCTGGAAAAAGAAAAAACCGCGGGATCTGATTTTGAAAGTGAGATTCTCCGACTGAAAAAAGTATGTGAAAAACAGTATACATTACTGGAAAAATATACTGACAAGATAACAGAAGTTCTGAAAGAAACGTATCTGAACTGAGCATACAGAAAGGGACAAAATCAGAAATTTATGGACAGCGAAAATTTATACCGCGTGCAGAGAGAGGATCTGCCAAAACTGGAAAAACTTCTGAATCTGTGCTTTGCACATGATCCACTTTATGAGACACTGATACCAAATGCGGAAATCCGAAAAAAATTGATGCCGGAATTGTTTCACTGTGATATGGATGAATTTTATGAGACATGTGAGATTTTTTCGGACAGCGAAGAGCTGAACGGCGTTCTTGTGGTATCTGATGAAACAAAATCCTGCAATATTTTCCGTTTTCTTTATACAGAAGCAAAAGCAGTATTACATACGGATGGGTTTCTGATAAAAGAAGATCCGTCTCTGCACACATTTTACAATTTTATCAAGGGTGGAGACTATCTGAATTCGAACTGGACAGACCAGCTTCATCAGAATCGCAGGCTCCACGTGATCTATCTAGCAGTTAATCCGCAGATGCAGCATCATGGGATTGCGGCAGGACTTCTGGAGGAAACCATACGCTACGCAGATCAGCACCGGATGATGATCTCACTGGAGACACACAATCAGAATAATGTGGAGTTTTATCAGAAATTTGGATTTAAGGTATATGGTGTGCTTGAAAAAAATTTCTCCCTGAAACAGTACTGCATGATAAGAGAAGTTCGTTAGTCGTTGCATTATGTTTCTGTGTCTGGTAAAATAGAACAAGAATCCGATGGCAGGAGAAAGGAAAAAATATGAAGTGGTATCCATATCTCTATGTGGGGGAAGGTGCATCAAAAAAGAAAAACAAGATCATCCGGAAACTGAAGATCGGTGCGGGAATGATCGATGTGTGGGTGATCACCGAGGCAGCAAACGGCGAGGATCAGCTTGATATCCTTTCTTCTGCGTGGCTGAAACAAAGAGCAGTGAGAAAAAAGCTGCCGATGATCTACGGCATTGCCAAAGGCTATGAGGAAGCCGTGGATCTGGTGGTTCAGATGGCGGAAGAGACGTACAGAGAGACCGGAAACGGAGATATCCTCCGTTATCTGAAAAGCAGATGCAGTGAAAGACAGGGCAGGCTTATGTGAGGTCTGGCAGGCGTTGCAGAATCATAATCAGGAAAGAAATTAACGGGTGTTTGTATATGATACATATCATACTGGCTATACTGAAAATAGTGGGGATTCTTCTGACCGTTCTTCTGGGACTGGTCCTGCTGATCCTTCTGACCGTTTTGTTTTTGCCTCTGCGGTATCGCATATGTGCAGAAAAACACGGGGAACTGAAAAAAAGTACTGCAAACGTCAGTGTGAGCTGGCTGTTTGGCATCCTGAAGGTAAAAGCAGGCTACCGGAATGGGCAGATATCCTTTGTACCGCAGATTTTCGGAAAAAAGATCGATTTCGCTAAAAAAAATACCGGGCAGACGGAGGATTCTTCGGAAAAGGCAGAAAACAATGAAACAAAGAACTGCGAGACAGAAAAAACAGAGGACGTTTCGGAAGAGAAAAAGGCATTGCCTGTGTTAGAAGAGAAAACGAAACCGGACCCAGAACCGTCTCCGAAAACCGAAACGCAGAAAAACAAGGCTTCGAAATCAGAAACACAGGATGGTAAAATGTCAGAATTGCAGGCAGAAGATGCGGCTGAACCGGAAAAGCGACATCGTTTTTTCAATATAATCGAAAAGGTACGCATGCAGATCGAAAAGATCAGAAATCGTATCCTCACCGCAAAAGAGCAGGCAAAAAAAACGATCCGTTCTATTACAAAATCAAAAGAGACACTGAAGCGATATCTTGATTTTCTGCGTTCAGATCTTTCACGGGAAGTTTATCAGATCTTGAAGAATCATCTCTTTTATCTTCTGAGACATATCCGCCCGCATAAGATCAAAGGCTATGTACATTATGGTTTCGGAGATCCGGCACTCACCGGAGAGTTTACTGGGATTCTCTATCTGATCCTTCCGGCGAAGTGCGAGGAACTGGATCTTGAGCCTGATTTTGAAGATCAGGTCTGCGAAGGAGAAGTTTTGGCTTTGGGACATATCCGCATCTGCCATCTTGCACTGACAGGAGCGAAGATATTTTTTGATAAAAAATTAAAAATATACTGGAAACGATTCAGACGATTAAGGAGGGCTTAATATGGCATCAGAAAACAACAATTTTCAGAGTACAGTAAATTCTCTTTTCAAAGGCATGGACAGTTTTATCACGACCAAAACCGTTGTGGGAGATGCGATCACAGTGGGTGACACGATCATCCTGCCACTTGTAGATGTCACGTTTGGTGTTGCTGCGACAGCAAAAAATGAAGACAAGAAACAGAACGGCGGCGGTGGCATGGGCGGAAAAATGAGTCCGAGTGCCGTGCTTGTGATCCAGAACGGGACGACCAAACTGGTCAATGTCAAAAATCAGGACGGTCTGACCAAGATCCTGGATATGGTTCCGGATTTTGTTAATAAATTTACCGATGGAAAATTTTTCTCATCAAAAGAGGACGACGAGATCATTTCAGAGGCAAAAGAAGAAAAAGAATAAAGAAAAAGATAACAAAAGGTCATGGGGATCGGACAGTTCCGTAAAATCCATGACCTTTTGTGCTACGATGCCTTTGCAGATGCATATTCTGGTAATAAAGAGATTCGGAGAAATCCAATGAAAAGGATTATAGGCTATACCGTGTTCTGGATCGCATTTGGTATGACGATCGCATTTTTTATGCCGAATGTCTTTGTGTCGGTTCTCTTTATCTTCGGGCTGCTGCTTCTTGGCTATTTTATGTTCTGCTGCTGAGAAAAAGAGCGGCTATATTTCACCGAATTTTTCCAGGATATTTTCCCGGTAAGGATCGGCAATCGCAAGTTCTGTTCCGTTATCAAGCATAATTTTTCCGTTTTTGATCCGGAAAACATAGTCGCAGTTGACCAGCTCCAGAGGATGGATGCGGACAAAATCACAGGGCTCCAGCTCTTTTTCCAAGTCATTTATGTTATAACGGATCCGCTTGGCAGTGCCGTCGTTTTTCAAAAGCTCAATAAAACCATCTCGGATATCCCGGATGTAGAGGATCTGTCTGAGATTTAACTTGTGCAGGGCATCCGGTGTGCGGAGAATATAAAGAAACGAGTCTTCCCGTTTATGGTATTCCAGCATGAATGCTTTCAGTGTGGAACTCAAATCTTCATGAAAATGATCTTTGCGGACGAAACTGTAAGGATGTGCTTTGAAAGAATCAAAAACATATTCTTCTCTTGCAGATACAAAGATGATGACCGGATTCTTCTGATGCCTGCGGATCTGCAGAGCAAGTGTGATGCCATCGAGTTTTGGCATTTCAATATTTAAAATGTACAGGTCAAAAAATATTCCTTCCGATACACGGCACATGATATCTTCGCCGGAAGAAAAGGAAGCAACATCTGCCTGGACATTCATGTTCATAATCTGCTTGGTGATCTCACTGGTGATAAAAGTCAGGGAAGAAACATGATTATCACAAACAGCAATATGTAAAGTATCCATAAATAAAACCTCCTTCCACGTATACTATAAGCAGACGGATAAACAGAGAAAGATACAAGTTATCCCATCTGTCCGCCGACTTATGCTATGTTGGTAACAGTGTATCTCTTCTTCTGACAAATGTCTATAAAAAATAAGAAGTTTTTTCGGTTTTGAGGACAGGATTTGTCGTATTGTGGAATTTGAAAATAAGTATTTGTAAGTTTATAGAAAGTATGCTATAATTTAAAAAGTTCGATTAAGCCGTTTCAAATGCGGTATGGGAGGTTATTATGTCAATTATACAGGCGATCATATTGGGAATTGTACAGGGCATTACGGAGTTCTTGCCGGTCAGCAGTTCCGGACATCTGGCGATCATCCAGAATATATTTCATATCCAGACAGACGGGGGATTATTTTTTGATGTTATGCTGCATCTTGGTACCCTGGTGGCGATTTTCGTGGTTTACCGCAAGGACATTCTGCGTATGATCGTTGAGACGGTCAATATGTGTGGTGATATTATTTACAATCTGAAAAGTTATATTCAGAATCAGCGTTCCTACAGTGCACTGCGTTACCGCAAGATCGTAAAAAACAACTATCGCAAGTTTGTGGTACTGGTGCTGGTATCTACCATACCGACAGGTATCATTGGTTATATCGGAAAGGGAATGGTGGAAAAAGCGAGTGCGACACTGATCGTTCCGGGGATTTGCCTGATCCTGACTTCCATTTTGCTGGTGGTATCCGAGAAAACACCGAACGGCAAAAAGATACCAAAGGATATCAGTTACAGAAGCGGATTTTTGATCGGTGCAGCACAGGGCTGTGCCACACTTCCGGGACTTTCCCGCTCCGGTACGACGATCGCGGCGTGCCTGATGAGCGGATATGACAGACGTTTTGCAGTTCGCTATTCTTTCATTATGTCGATCCCGGCGATTCTGGGAGCGGCTGTTCTTGAGATCAAGGATCTGGGAAGTGAAGCGATTACCGGGGGCATCGTACTCAACGGACTGATCGGAGCGATCGTTGCAGGATGCGTTGGTTATGTATGCATTAAAACGATGCTTACAGTCGTGCGTAAGAAAAAATTTATGGGATTTGCGATTTACTGTTTTGCAGTAGGAGTGATTGCGATCATTGCAAACTTCTTGGTATAACAGAATCGATTTTACAAAGGAATGTTTTATATGCAAAAAGACTGTTACGGTATGGATTCTGTAACAGTTTTTTGTTATGGAGACCGCTGATCAGCTGATAAAATCCACAAAGCGTGTTTTATCTTTGCTATAGCGACGAAAAATGTGATATGACGAGGAAAACAGATAAAGGGGAGCAACATTTTATGGCAGAAAGAAAAAAAACGGTGCAAAGTACAAGAAGAAGCAATTCTGCACCAAAGAAGGGAAACAACAGCAGGAAAACGACAGCAATGCCGAAGAAAGAGACTGCGGTACCGAAAAAGGGAAAGGTCGGCAGATCAAGAAAAACGGATTATCAGAAACCGGAAAGAATCGAAAATCTAGGAAATGAAGGATTCTCTGTCTGGGAGGAAATCCTGGTCTGGCTGGTGCTTGCTCTGTCCGTTCTGATCCTGATCGGAAATTTCGGTGTCGGCGGTTTCATCGGCAATACGGTAAGCCATATCAGTCTCGGAGCATTTGGACTGATGGCGTATCTGTTTCCGTTTGCCCTTTTTCTGGGAGTGGCTTTTGCAGTTGTAAACAAGGAAAAAAGCATTATGTGGGTCAAACTGGGCGGATGTTGTCTGATGTGGCTTGCCATGTCCATTTTCTGCGAACTGATCAACGGATACGATAAGAGCAGAAATCTGATGGACTATTATAAGTACAGCATCGAGGAACATACAGGCGGCGGGATTATCGGAGGCATTTTCTGCAAAGTGTTCTGTCCGTCCGTCGGCATTGCGGGAGCTTATGTGATCGTGATCCTTCTGGCTGTGATTGCCCTAGTTCTGATCACGCAGCGTTCTCTGTTTCGTGGTATGCAAAAAAGCAGCAAAAAAGTCTACTGTTCTGCAAAGGAAGATGCTAGACGCAGAATGGAGCAGGCAAGGATACACCGTGAAGAGCAGGCACTTTACCGGGAACAGCAGCTGATGAATGAAAGGGAAGCTCTGGAGCGGAGAAAAGAGGCCTTTGAAGAAGAAAAGAAACGACGTCTTGATCATAAAGTGACCGGTGTGACTTATCAGACGGTAGGTGAAAATCTGGTTTCGGAGAAAAGTGAAATTCCAAGAGAGATCATTGAGGCACAGCCGATCATCGAAGAGGAACCGGGCAGGAGAGAGGAAATATATGAAGAGGAGCCAGAAGAATCCTTTGATTTTCTGAATATGCTTTCCATTGAAGGACTGGATGAAGAAGACCATTCTGATACGGAACCGTCACCGCATCCAGTGCCGGATCATGCAGAAGAATCCGGCGGTTCGACAGAAACGGAAAAAGAGAAAAACCGGAAAAATCCAAGATCTTCCGCAAAAGAGCAGAAAGTCCAGCTGGAAAGTGTCAGCGAGGAGATTGAAGCGGCAGAAAAGGTGCAGAAACCACAGTATGCCTTCCCGCCGATGGAGATCCTCGGTCTTCCAAGACGCGGAAAAAACGGAAACAGCAGTGAGGTGCTGAAAACGACGGCCCAGAAGCTGCAGAATACACTGCACAGTTTTGGCGTGGAGGCTCATGTCACCAATGTCAGCTGCGGACCTTCAGTCACCCGGTACGAACTGACACCGGAGCAGGGAGTCAAAGTCAGCCGTATCGTCAATCTGGCAGATGATATCAAGCTGAACCTTGCGGCAGAAGATATCCGGATCGAGGCACCGATCCCGGGGAAAGCAGCGGTCGGCATTGAAGTCCCGAATAAGGAAAGCAGCGAAGTTTATTTAAGAGAACTTTTGGAGTCATCGGAGTTTCAGGAAGCCAAATCCAAGCTGTCAATTGCAGTTGGCAAGGACTTGGCAGGAAAGATTGTGGTGGCGGATATTGCAAAAATGCCGCATCTTCTGATCGCCGGTGCAACAGGATCCGGTAAGTCTGTATGCGTCAATACGATCATCATGAGTCTGATCTACAAAGCTTCGCCGGAAGATGTCAAGCTGATCATGATCGATCCAAAAGTCGTGGAACTGAGTGTTTACAATGGGATCCCGCATCTGTTTATCCCGGTTGTCACCGATCCGAAAAAGGCAGCCGGTGCTCTGAACTGGGCAGTAGCGGAGATGACGAAACGTTACCAGCAGTTTGCCACCCAGGGCGTGCGTGATTTGAAAGGCTACAATCAGAAGATCGAATCGATCCCGGAAGAACAGCGGACAGAAGAAATGAAGAAAATGCCACAGATCGTGATCATCGTGGACGAACTTGCCGATCTGATGATGGTTGCTCCCGGAGAAGTGGAAGATGCAGTCTGCCGTCTGGCACAGCTTGCAAGAGCAGCCGGCATCCATCTGATCCTTGCAACACAGCGGCCTTCCGTCAATGTTATCACTGGTCTGATCAAGGCAAATATGCCGTCAAGGATTGCGTTCAAGGCTTCTTCCGGTGTGGATTCCAGGACGATCCTGGATATGAACGGGGCGGAAAAACTGCTTGGAAAAGGAGATATGTTGTTCTATCCGCAGAATTATCAGAAACCGGCAAGACTTCAGGGAGCGTTTGTCAAAGACAGTGAAGTGGAACAGGTCGTAGAATTTTTAACACAGCAGAATAACCCAGAAACATACAATGCAGAAATGCAGGTGCAGTTATCGCAGGTGACACAGGCTGCCCAGGATCTGAAAAATAGCGGAAGCGATGTAGATGAATACTTTGCAGATGCCGGAAAATTTATCATTGAAAAAGACAAAGCATCGATCGGTATGCTCCAGCGAATGTTCAAGATCGGGTTTAACCGGGCGGCACGCATCATGGATCAGCTTTCGGATGCCGGTGTTGTCGGCCCGGAAGAAGGAACCAAACCGAGGAAAGTGCTGATGAGCATGGAACAGTTCGAAAATTATCTTGAGCAGGGGCAATAAGTATTGAAATTTTTAAGGGATTGTTTTATACTTTAATGTAGTGTTTTGTAGAACCTTGCGACTGTATACAAAAAACACAGTCAGGTGTGCTTTTATAAAACGAAAAATATGGAGGTATGATATGTACAAGATTTTAAAAGCAGGAAAACTTGCAGGCAATATCTACGAGATGGTTGTAGAGGCTCCGCGTGTTGCAAAGCATTGTCTGCCTGGACAGTTTATCATCGTAAAAATGGATGAAGTCGGCGAGCGTATTCCGCTGACTATTTGTGACTATGACAGAGAAGCCGGTACAGTTACTATTGTATTCCAGCCGATCGGAGCGTCCACAGAGAAATTTACTACACTGAAGGCAGGAGATACTTTCCGTGATTTCGTAGGTCCTCTGGGACAGCCGTCTGACCTGTGCACAGAACCGCTCGAAGAAGTAAAAAAGAAAAAGATTCTTTTTGTAGCTGGTGGTGTAGGTACCGCACCAGTATATCCACAGGTGAAATGGCTGCATGAGCACGGCATTGATGCGGATGTTATTGTCGGTGCAAAGACAAAAGATCTGGTTATCCTGGAAAAGGAACTTTCCGAAGTGGCAGGCAATCTCTATGTTACAACCGATGACGGTTCTTACGGAAGAAGCGGAATGGTAACAAAAGTGATCGAAGACCTGGTAACAAAAGAAGGAAAAGTATATGATCACTGCGTAGCGATTGGTCCGATGATCATGATGAAATTCTGCTGCCTGACAACAAAGAAACTGAACATTCCGACTATTGTC
The DNA here is from genome assembly GCF_018783905.1 of Ruminococcus sp. MCC718. Classification (NCBI taxonomy): domain Bacteria; kingdom Bacillati; phylum Bacillota; class Clostridia; order Eubacteriales; family Oscillospiraceae; genus Ruminococcus; species Ruminococcus sp. MCC718. Next base: position 37,373 of record NZ_WQNP01000180.1, on the reverse strand, counting down.
AGCATGAACCCGATCATGGTGGACGGTACCGGTATGTGCGGAGCCTGTCGTGTTATGGTAGGAGATGAAGTGAAATTTGCCTGCGTAGACGGTCCGGAATTTGACGGTCATAAGATTGATTTTGATGTGGCAATGAAGAGACAGACTCTCTACAAGACAGAAGAGGGACGTGCACTTCTGAAACTGCGTGAAGGTGACACACATCATGGCGGATGTGGAAATTGCGGAGGTGACAAATAATGGCAGATGTATTAAAGAAAGTTCCTGTAAGAGAACAGGCACCAAAAGTAAGAGCAACCAACTTTGATGAGGTTTGCCTTGGATATAATGCAGACGAAGCAATGGAAGAAGCTTCCCGCTGCATCAACTGTAAAAATGCAAAATGTATGCAGGGATGTCCGGTATCCATCAATATCCCGGCATTTGTACATGAAGTAAAAGAAGGAAACTTTGAAAAAGCATATCAGATCATTTCTGAGTCCAGTGCACTTCCAGCAATCTGCGGTCGTGTATGTCCGCAGGAGAGCCAGTGTGAAGGAAAATGTATCCGCGGTATCAAAGGCGAAGCCATTTCCATCGGAAAACTGGAGCGTTTTGTAGCTGACTGGGCAAGAGAGAACGGCATCCGTCCGGCAGCTCCGGCAGAAAAGAACGGCAAGAAAGTAGCTGTTATCGGGTCCGGCCCATCCGGTCTGACCTGTGCAGGTGATCTGGCAAAATTAGGTTATGACGTAACCATCTTTGAAGCACTGCATGAGGCAGGCGGTGTACTGGTATATGGTATTCCAGAATTCCGTCTTCCGAAACTGGATGTTGTTGCAAAAGAAGTAGAAAACGTAAAAGCACTCGGTGTTAAGATCGAGACAAACGTGATCATCGGACGTTCTATCACCATTGATGAACTGATGGATGAAGAAGGTTTTGAAGCAGTCTTCATCGGTTCCGGTGCAGGTCTGCCGATGTTCATGGGAATCCCTGGAGAAACCGCAAAAGGTGTATTTTCTGCAAACGAGTACCTGACAAGAAACAACCTGATGAAAGCATTCCGTGAAGATTACGATACACCGATCGTACATGGCAAGAAAGTAGCTGTTGTCGGCGGCGGAAACGTAGCAATGGATGCTGCAAGAACCGCACTTCGTCTCGGTGCAGAAGTACATATCGTATACAGAAGAAGTGAAGCAGAACTTCCTGCACGAGCAGAAGAAGTACATCATGCAAAAGAAGAAGGTATCATCTTTGATCTGCTGACCAACCCAACGGAAATCCTGGTAGATGAGAACGATGCAGTAGCCGGCATGAAATGTATCCGTATGGAGCTTGGCGAGCCGGATGCTTCCGGAAGAAGAAGACCGGTAGAGATCCCGGGATCTGAATTTGTCCTGGATGTAGATACCGTTATCATGTCCCTTGGAACTTCACCGAACCCGCTGATTTCTTCAACGACCATCGGTCTGGATGTCAATAAGAGAAAATGTATTATTGCAGACGAAGAAACCGGAAAGACATCAAAAGATGGTGTATACGCAGGTGGAGATGCCGTTACCGGAGCAGCTACCGTTATCCTGGCTATGGGTGCAGGTAAAGCAGCAGCAAAAGGTATCCATGAATTCCTGAGCAATAAATAAGATGTTTGTGGTGTCTTTTTAGACAGAGCATTTGCAGATGTTTTGAGATAAGTATAGAAGAGAGGTGTCACCTGTAATAACGGGTGGCATCTTTTTTACAGATAAAAGTTTTGCCCATAAAATACACGGCAGTTTTGTTGTAATTTACCAATATTTATGCTATGATAAAAAACAGGTTTAAAATCCGCAAAAGGCGGTATTTCAATGCCAGAGTATGCAGAAAGAAAAGAGTTTCTGCATGAAACACGAGAATGAGGAGGAAACAAGACATGGGAATGACGATGACACAGAAAATTCTTGCAGCTCATGCAGGATTACCAAGTGTAGAAGCCGGTCAGCTGATCGAGGCAGATCTGGATCTGGTCCTGGGAAATGATATTACTTCCCCGGTTGCCATTCATGAGATGGACAAGTTTAAAAAACAGGAAGTATTTGACAAGGATAAGATCGCACTGGTAATGGATCATTTTATTCCGAATAAAGATATCAAATCAGCAGAACACTGCAAATGTGTACGTGAATTTGCCTGTAAAAATGAGATCACCAATTATTTTGACGTAGGAGAGATGGGAATCGAACACGCACTGCTTCCGGAAAAAGGACTGACTGTGGCAGGAGATGTGATCATTGGTGCAGATTCTCATACCTGTACATACGGAGCACTGGGAGCATTCTCCACCGGTGTCGGAAGTACCGACATGGCAGCCGGTATGGTAACCGGAAAAGCATGGTTTAAAGTACCGTCTGCAATTAAATTTAACCTGGTCGGCAAACCGGCAAAATGGGTAAGCGGCAAAGATGTGATCCTGCACATCATCGGACTGATCGGTGTGGACGGAGCTCTTTACAAATCCATGGAATTTGTTGGTGAAGGAATCAAATACCTGAGCATGGATGACCGTTTCACGATCGCAAACATGGCGATCGAAGCCGGTGGCAAGAACGGTATCTTCCCGGTAGATGACCTGACCGTTGCATATATGAAAGAACATTCCAAACGTCCATATAAAGTCTATGAAGCAGATGAAGATGCCGTATACGAACAGGAATATACCATTGACCTCAGCACTCTGAAATCAACCGTAGCATTCCCGCATCTTCCGGAAAACACCAGGACCATCGATGAGATCACAGAAGATGTTGTGATCGATCAGTCTGTGATCGGTTCCTGTACAAACGGACGTATCGAAGATCTGCGTTGTGCAGCAGAGATTTTAAAAGGACGCAAAGTGAAAAAAGGTGTCCGCTGTATCGTGATCCCGGCAACACAGCAGATTTATCTGCAGGCTATGAGAGAAGGACTGCTGGAAATCTTCATCGAAGCAGGAGCAGTTGTCAGCACACCGACCTGCGGACCATGCCTTGGCGGCTACATGGGTATCCTGGCAGAGGGCGAGCGTTGTATCTCCACTACCAACCGTAACTTCGTGGGCCGTATGGGACATGTAAAATCAGAAGTATATCTGGCAAGCCCGGCAGTTGCAGCAGCAAGTGCAGTGACCGGAAAGATTTCCGCACCGGCAGAGCTTGGATTATAGGAGGATAGATAAGATGAAAGCACATGGTAAAGTATTTAAATATGGAGACAATGTAGATACCGATGTTATCATTCCGGCAAGATATCTGAATTCTTCCGATCCGGCAGAACTGGCAACACACTGCATGGAAGATATTGATAAAGAGTTTGTAAACAAAGTTCATAAGGGAGATATCATTGTAGCTGAGAAAAATTTCGGCTGCGGATCTTCCAGAGAACATGCACCGATCGCCATCAAGGCAGCAGGTGTAAGCTGTGTCATCGCAGAGACCTTTGCACGTATTTTCTACCGTAATGCGATCAACATCGGACTGCCGATCATCGAGTGTCCGGAAGCATCCAAAGGCATCGAGGACGGCGATGACGTAGAAGTAGATTTTGACAGCGGTATGATCTATAATCGCACAAAAGGAACCGAGTTTAAAGGACAGGCGTTCCCGGAGTTTATGCAGAAGATCATCAAAGCAGAAGGCCTTATTTCCTATATTAATGGAAAGAACTAAAGCGTTGTAGGCAAAGTGCTCAATTGAGTCAAGTGGATATTCGCAATCCGCTTCGCTACTTGCTCATGAACGCAGTCGCTTCGCGACCTGTCAGTGTGAGCTTTCAATTCTCACTGACATAAGCATCCCCCTCACCCACCGCTTAGTGCTCTGCACACTTGAAGCGGGGGAATGCTTCTCTGCGTTCAAATCAAATATATGCGAGACTGAAATACCATTTGGCTTAATGCTTCTGGTATTTTGAAAAGAAATCGTCACCTGAGAGCAGGTGGCGATTTTTTTGTCGGATCAATGGTCAGTCAGGCTGATCAAGATCGAGTGCAGATCTTGCGTGCGTTTGACTTTAAACATTACCATAAGAAAATATTGACAAACTGATATTAAAATGATATCATTTTAATAAACCGAAAAGATGTTTTAAAACTAAATGATGCCTGCGAATTGCTCAGTTATAAAATAACTCCCGCAATTCTATAAACATTCGGAATCCGCAGATTTACTGCGTAAATAGCTACTTCCTCATGTTTAGCGGGTTCCAAGTTCGAATGTCTTATCTTGCAAGCAAGAACGGCATTTTGACCTTTTAACCCTGGCATCACAAAAATAATTAAAGGAGGAAAGGATTATGGATATCAAGGAAAAAGTTTTGAACAACAGGAAAAATGGCATGGCAATGATGTTGCTGTTTATCATTTTTTATGCAGCAGCTGCAGGCATCATGCTTGTCAGTGCGATTACCGAGTTGATTCCGCTTATGCTACTGGCGATCATCTGGATTTCCATCGGCTGGATCCCGTTTCTGGGACTTAAAGTTCTGAAACCGCAGGAAGCTCTGGTGCTTACTCTGTTCGGTAAGTATGTCGGCACTTTGAAAGATGCAGGATTTTACTGGGTAAATCCATTCTGCAGCAGTGTGAACCCGGCAGCAAAGACCAAACTGAACCAGAGCGGGGATGTGGATGGCGGAAACAGTGCGAAATCCGTGCTGGTTGCGGCAACAGGTGCAAATGCTTCTGCAAATGCATCGGTTCCAAACAAAAAGATTTCCCTGAAGATCATGACACTCAACAATAACCGTCAGAAGATCAATGATTGCCTCGGTAATCCGGTGGAAATTGGGATCGCTGTGATGTGGCGTGTGACCGATACGGCAAAAGCTGTTTTCCATGTTGACAACTACAAGGAATATCTTTCCCTGCAGTGTGACAGTGCCCTGCGAAATATCGTGCGTATTTATCCTTACGATGTGGCACCGAATGTCGATACGACCGGTGACGGCATTGCCGATGAAGGCAGCCTGCGTGGTTCCAGCGAAATTGTTGCAGGACGCATCCGCGATGAGATCCAGAAGAAAGTAGCAGAAGCCGGTCTGGAGATCATAGAGGCACGTATCACCTATCTTGCCTATGCACCGGAAATCGCAGCCGTTATGCTTCAGAGACAGCAGGCATCAGCGATCATTGATGCGAGAAAGATGATCGTTGACGGAGCAGTCGGTATGGTTGAGATGGCACTGGAGCGTCTGAATGAGAATCAGGTAGTCGAATTAGATGAGGAGCGAAAAGCTGCCATGGTCTCCAATCTTCTTGTCGTGCTCTGTGGAAATCACGATGCACAGCCGGTTGTAAATTCAGGAAGTCTGTACTGATATGGCAGAGGGCAGACCGAAGAAACAGATCCCGCTCAGGCTCTCGGCAAAACTGTATGATCAGATCGCAGCCTGGGCAGAAGATGATTTTCGCTCCGTAAACGGGCAGATTGAATATCTGCTCACAGAATGTGTAAGGCAACGTAAAAAAAACGGCAAGTATGTATCCGAAACAATGGATGAACCGCCGGAATTAGACATCTGAGATGTAAAAAGAAAAAGTGTCGGAAGAATGAAGGGTTCTTCCGGCACTTTTGTGTCGCTTTGTATTTAAAAATGTTTTTGTAATCTTAACGTTTTTCAATCGGAACATAATCTTTAATCTCAGAAATGCCTTTGTATGCAGGACGAATAATTTTTCCGCTATTGGCAAGCTCTTCGAGGCGGTGGGCACTCCAGCCAACCACACGGGCGATCGCAAAGATCGGTGTGAAGAGCTGCGTAGGCAGATCCAGCATACTGTATACAAATCCGCTGTAGAAGTCCACGTTGGCACTGACACCTTTGTAGATCTTGCGTTCTTCGGCAATGATCTGTGGTGCAAGGCGTTCCACCATAGAATAAAGCTGGAACTCTTCTTCTCTGCCTTTTTCTTTGGAAAGTTTCTCTACGAAACCCTTGAAAATATTGGCACGCGGATCAGAAAGAGAGTAAACAGCATGTCCCATACCATAGATCAGACCGGCGTGATCGAAAGCGTCTTTGTTCAGCAGGGCACGCAGATAATCACCAACTTCTTTTTCGTTGTTCCAGTCTTTGACGGTTTTCTTCATATCTTCAAACATACGGACAACTTTGATGTTGGCACCGCCGTGTTTCGGACCTTTTAAAGAGCCAAGGGAAGATGCTATAGTAGAGTAGGTGTCTGTACCAGAAGAAGATACCACATGAGTGGTGAACGTAGAGTTGTTACCACCGCCGTGTTCCATATGCAGCACCAGTGCAATGTCAAGGATGCGGGCCTCGAGGTTGGTGTATTTACTGTCCGGACGGAGAATATGGAGCAGATTTTCCGCAGTGGAAAGTGATGGATCAGGCATATGGATATAAAGACTCTTTCCATCGTGATAATGGCTGTATGCCTGATAGCCATATACGGAAAGCATCGGAAACAGTGCAATCAGCTGCAAGCACTGACGCAGTACATTCGGAAGTGAGATGTCGTCTGCACGGTCATCGTAAGTATAGAGTGTCAGAACACTGCGGGCAAGCGTATTCATCATGTCCTGGCTCGGTGCTTTCAAAATAATATCTCTGACAAAGCTGGTAGGAAGAGAACGATATGCTGCCAGCATATCGGAAAATTCTTTCAGGTCCTCTTTTGATGGGAGCTTTCCGAACAGAAGCAGGTAAGTAACTTCTTCAAAGCCAAAACGTTGATCTCTGATAAAACCGTTTACAAGATCTTCGATATTATATCCGCGGTAGTAAAGCTTTCCTTCGCATGGAACCTGTTTTCCGTCTACCATATCATAAGCATGGACATTGCCGATATCAGTAAGACCTGCCAGCACACCCTTACCATTGATATCACGCAGTCCGCGTTTTACATCATATTTGGTGTAAAGGGCAGGGTCAATCTTGCTGGTACTTTCTGCAAGTTTTGTCAGAGACAATATTTCAGGTGTAATTTCTGAATAAATATTCATTGGCAGTTCCTCCGTTTCAATATTTCTTTTATATGATGTTGGGGTCAAAAGATGCCATACGAATTGTTCCGTACTTCGTACTCCCACAATTCTTTCTACGCTCCGCTTCGGTCGGTGCTAAACATGTGCCACTGGCACATAGCACCCCAATATTCGCATATCGTAAAGCTTACGCTCCACTTTTATGCTCATATCGGGGCGGGTCATTAAGCCATAAAACCACTCTTGTGCAAGCACATCGTGGTTTCAGGCTTTTGACCCTGGCATCTCTATATAGTATTCGAAATGATGCCAATGAATCGCTTTGTTACAGGAAAAGTAATTCTTTTCGCCTTGGCATCACCAAAATATACTTACTATTTTACCATAAAATAGTGAATTTTGCTAATAAAAAAACAATAAACAATGGCTATGGGATGTATAAAAAAAGTATAGCAGGAAAATAAAAAAAATATGGCAAAAAAGCAAAAAAAAACAGTTGACAAATTCAGAAACCTGTTGTATCATATAAAACGTGCCTGAGAGACAGGCAGAAATAAAAAATGCGCGAGTGGCTCAGTTGGTGGAGCGCGACCTTGCCAAGGTCGAGGCCGCGGGTTCGAGTCCCGTCTCGCGCTTAATACTTTGGGGTGGGTCGATTGGATATATAGTGTATTCAATCGACCCTTTTTGCCTTGAGACGGAAATAGCTGTCTGGGGCAGGCAAAAATGTTTTACGGGGGAAATCAAAAAAGTTTGCCAGATGGCACAGGAGGTAATAAAAGTGAAACTATTGTATCAGTTTGGGATTATCATGTTTGTAACCTTTCTCGGAGAATTTCTGCACTGTCTGATTCCGTTGCCGATCCCGGCAAGTATCTATGGTCTGCTTCTGATGCTGGCGGGTCTGATGACAAAAGTGATCAAACTGGAGCAGGTCAAGATCGCAGCGGACTTTCTGATCGAGATCATGCCGCCGATGTTTATCCCGGCCGCCGTTGGTCTGATCGTGACCTGGAGTGATTTAAAGGTAATTCTGGTACCGGTTCTTGTGATCACTTGTATCACGACCGTCTTTGTTATGGTTGTGACCGGAAGAACGGCACAGGCAGTAATGCATCTGAAAGAAAACATGGCAGCACAGAAGATGGAGAAGCAGGATTAATAGGGTGATCTCAGGAGGGTAAAGACATGAAAGAGATATTGTGTAACTCGGCATATTTTGGCGTGACGGTCAGTCTGATCGGATATGGAGCTGGCATTATGCTGAAGAAAAAGTTCAAGTATGCATTTTTAAATCCGCTGCTGATCTCAATCATTTTTGTGATCGGCGTGGTGATGTTGTGCGGGGTGGATTATGAAAGTTATGAAAATTCTGCCCAATATTTAGGTTATCTTCTGACTCCGGCGACGGTATGTCTGGCGGTGCCGCTTTATCAGCAGATGACACTTTTAAAGAAAAATCTGGCAGCCGTTGCCTGCGGCATCCTCGCAGGTGTGCTGGCAAGTCTTGGAAGCGTCCTGCTTCTGGCATTTTTGTTCGGACTTGAGCATGATGTCTATGTTACGCTGCTTCCAAAGTCTATCACAACAGCAATCGGAATGGGCGTTTCCGAAGAACTGGGCGGTTTGGTGACCATCACGGTGGCTGTGATCATTGTTACCGGCGTGATCGGAAATGTGATCGGAGAGGCAGTCTGCAAGCTGTTTCGTATTTATGAGCCGATCGCAAAAGGACTGGCACTTGGCACATCCTCCCATGCGATCGGGACGGCCAAAGCACTGGAAATGGGCGAAGTGGAAGGTGCGATGAGCAGCCTGGCGATCGCGGTAGCAGGTCTTCTGACTGTGATCGGAGCCTCTGTATTTGCTGGATTTTACTGAAAATATGATGCCAGGGTCAAAGGTCTAAATCCACATGAGCTTGCTCATAGGTGGATGAAAGACCTTGGGACCCGCCCCGATATGGAGCAGAACATCCAGTGGATGTTCGTTTTGCTCCGACCGAAGCGGAGCGTAGACATAAAAGTGGGATGATAATCCCACGATATGCGAATACTGGAGAGGATTGTGGGAGTGCAACGCACGGAACAATCCGTAGGCATCATAGTTGGGGAGTTTTGACACCCACATCAAAATATAAAATCTCTATTGAGAAATTTTGTTGAAAATGGTAGAATAAAAAGAAAAACATAAATGCGGAGGATTAACATGAAAAAACTGAAAGTAAAAAAAGGAAGTACCTGTATGGCTTGTCTTGCATGCGTAGAAGCATGTTCTGAGGCTTTTTATAAGGAGTTTCATCCGGACAAGTCCTGTATCCAGATCGTAGAGAAGAAGAGTGTACGCCCGATGGCCTGTCCACAGTGTGGCAAATGTGCAGAAGCCTGTCCGGAAGGTGCGATCACTCAGAATGCAAAAGGCGTTTACATGATCAACAAAAAGAAATGTACCGGTTGCGGAGCCTGTGCAAAAGCCTGTCCGTTTGGACTGATCGTCAAGACAGAGGGCAATCCGGCATCCAAATGTATCGCATGCGGTATCTGTGCAAAAGCCTGTCCGATGGATGTACTGGAAGTAGTAGAAGAGTAAAGAGCAATCAAAAATAATACATAAAAATAAAAAAGTCATTGCTGAACATGTGAAATGTCTGCGATGGCTTTTTTTATTGTGCCGCTGTCTTTAATTCAAGAATGCCTTTGACATTCTTCTGTATACATCTGATGTATCATAAAAAACAGACCTTGTCGATAGTGACCGGCAAGATCTGTTTTTGACTGATAGATATTTTGTTATCTTTAGATTAAACAATACCCTGAGCGTTCATAGCATCTACAACTTTTTCGAAGCCTGCGATGTTTGCACCGGCTACATAGTTGCCTTTCATGCCGTAACGTTCAGCAGCATCAACCATGTTGTGGCAGATATTAACCATGATACCCTGCAGTTTTGCGTCTACTTCTTCAAATGTCCAGCTCAGACGTTCGCTGTTCTGGGTCATTTCCAGAGCAGATGTAGCAACACCGCCGGCGTTTGCAGCTTTACCAGGAGCAAAGATTACGCCGTTTTTCTGCAGATATTCTGTTGCATCCATAGTAGTAGGCATATTAGCACCTTCGCATACAGCCAGGCATCCGTTTGCTGCCAGCTGTTTTGCATCGTCGATCAGCAGTTCATTCTGAGTTGCACATGGAAGAGCAACATCACATTTTACGCTCCATACGCCGCGTCCTTCATGGTATTCAGCGTTTGGTCTGTAGTTTTTGTATTCGGTCAGTCTTGCACGTTTTACTTCTTTGATCTCTTTAAGTGCTGCTACATCGATTCCGTCCGGATCGTATACCCAGCCGGTAGAATCACTTGCAGTAACCACTTTTGCACCCAGCTGCTGAGCTTTTTCGATCGCATAGATAGCAACGTTGCCGGCACCGGATACACAAACAGTCTTGCCAGCCAGTTCGATACCGTTCAGTTTCAGCAGTTCCTGTGTCAGGTAGAGCAGACCATAACCGGTAGCTTCTGTTCTTGCAAGGGATCCACCGTAGCTTAAGCCTTTACCTGTCAGAACACCTTCATACAGGCCACGGATTCTCTTGTACTGACCGAACATATAGCCGATCTCTCTTGCACCTGTTCCGATATCACCTGCCGGTACATCTGTATCAGCACCGATGTATTTGCACAGCTCTGTCATAAAGCTCTGGCAGAATGCCATAACTTCGCGGTCTGATTTGCCCTTAGGATCGAAGTCAGAACCACCTTTGCCGCCACCGATCGGCAGACCAGTCAGAGAGTTTTTGAAAACCTGTTCAAAACCAAGGAATTTGATGATACCAATGTTTACAGACGGATGCAGACGGATACCGCCCTTGTAAGGTCCGATCGCACTGTTGAACTGTACACGGTAACCGGTATTTACCTGAACCTGACCTTTATCGTCAACCCATGGTACACGGAATTTGAACTGTCTTTCCGGATTTACCATTCTTTCCAGAAGAGCATCCTTTCTGTATTTTTCTTCATTTGCCTCGATAACGACTCTCAGAGACTCCAGAACCTCTTTTACTGCCTGATGAAATTCAGGTTCAGATGGATTCTGCTCTACAACTTTGGCAATAACCTCATCTACGTATGACATGATTGTGTCCTCCTTATCTTCATACATTGATTTCTGTAACCATTCAGAGCTATGCAAAAAACAGTTACGTTTTTTTTCATTGCAGATTATAGCAAATCAGCGTGGCAAAGTAAAGAAAAAAATAGTGCTTTTTTGCAAAAAAATTACGGAATTTTTGTAAAAATGTTGGAAGTGCGTAGTTTTTGCAGGAAAAGCCTCAAAAGGGAAAAGTAAAACTTCCATATAAAGCAAAAGAAAACGGAAAGAATGACCATTTACAAAAAGAAGCAGATTCGCTATACTGAGAGGAAAAGACTGGATGAAAACCGGCCTGAATACAAAGGAGGATCTGCCAATGGAAAAGCAAGTGGGACTTACCGGGCAGGAGGTGGAGGAGCGTATCCGAAGCGGTCAGGTAAACAGGATGGAAAATCATATGGTGAAAACGAATAAGGAGATCGTAAAAGCACATTTGCTTACTTATTTCAATTTTCTGAACCTTTTTCTGGCCATTCTGGTTCTGATCACCGGACAGTTCAAGAACATGACTTTTATGGGAGTCGTGATCGTCAATGCGGTAATCGGGATCGTGCAGGAACTGAAAGTTAAAAAAGTAGTAGACAAGCTGACGGTTCTGACGGCTTCAAAAGCTCATGTGGTAAGAGAAGGTGAAAAATATGAGATAGATATAGAAGAAGTGGTGAAAGATGACATTCTGATTGTGATAAACGGCGATCAGATCTGTGCAGACTGTACGGTTCTTGAATGTGACGGTTTGGAGGTTAATGAATCCATGCTGACCGGAGAATCAAAACCTGTAAAGAAAAAAGCAGGAGATGAGCTGATGTCCGGCAGTTTTGTAGTTGCGGGCGGCGGTGTCGGCCGTGTGGTTCATGTCGGTGATGAGAATTATGCCGCAGAGCTGACAAGGAAAGCCAAGACGAAAAAACGTGCCACTTCGGAAATGCAGAATACGATCAAGCGGATCATAGCGGTGATCAGTATTCTGATCATTCCGATCGGCATTCTGCTGTTCCGTTCTCAGATCAGTGCTCAGGGGATGACCAGGAACGAAGCTATCGTGGCAACCGTTGCCGGAATTATCGGTATGATTCCGGAGGGACTGGTGCTGCTGACCAGCATCTCGTTTATCCTGGGCGTCGGAAGACTTGCAAAAAAGCGGGCACTCGTGCAGGAGATGGAAGCAATCGAAGCACTGGCACGCGTCAACGTGCTCTGCCTTGACAAAACCGGAACGATCACGACCGGGGAACTGGAAGTTACAGAGGTGCTTGGCCTTGGAGAGGTGAAAAAAGAAGAAGTAAGCGAGATTATGAATGAGCTTACGTTTGCTTTTGAAGACAGCAACAACACGCAGGAAGCATTAAAACGTTATTTTCACCGGATGGACCGTTTTACGGTCGTTCAGAAAATTCCGTTTTCTTCCGAACGAAAGTACCGTGCGATCGAGTTCGAAGAAAAGGGCTGTTATGTCCTTGGTGCACCGGAGTTTTTATTGCAGGATGACGAAGAAGGGGCGGAAATCCTTCGAAAAGTCAATCAGTATTCCGAGGAGGGCTATCGTGTCCTGTTGCTTGGAAAATGCGGTTCTGTTCAGGCGGAAGATGGAAGTGTCAGTGAGGTGTCACCGATGGGACTGATCGTGATCCTGGACTGCATCCGGAAAGAAGCACCGGATGTCTTTCAGTACTTCCGTAGGCAGAAGGTAGAGATCAAGGTGATCTCCGGTGACAATCCGGTGACGGTATCGAAGATTGCCGGAAAAGCAGGACTTCTGGGGGCAGAAAAATACGTGGATGCCTCCACACTCGGAGATGATCCGCAAAGTTACCGGGAAGCCGTGCAAAAATATAATGTCTTTGGACGCGTGAAGCCGGAACAGAAGCAGAAGCTTGTCCATGCTTATCAGTCGGAAAAGAAAGTGGTCGGTATGGTTGGTGACGGTGTCAACGACGTGCTTGCACTGAAGGATGCAGACTGCGGTATTGCGATGGCAGCCGGAAGTGATGCGGCAAAACAGTCGGCACATATTGTCCTGCTGGATTCGGATTTTGCCTGCCTTCGGAATATTGTAAGCGAAGGAAGGACGATCATTGCCAACATCGAGCGGGTCAGTGCACTGTATCTGACCAAGACACTGTATTCCATCCTGCTGTGTGTCATTTTTATTCTTCTCGGACGGGCGTATCCGTTTATCCCGGTGCAGCTGTCTCTGATCAGTGCAGCCTGCATCGGTTTCCCGAGTTTTGTGCTGACACTGGAGCATACCGAAGAGGTGACAAGTACTGGATTTTTGCGTCATGTGATGCAGACGGCACTTCCGGCGGCGATTACTATGGTTGTCACCCTGCTTGTGGTTCAGGTTTTGTCACCGTTCTGGAAAGAAACAGAAGTGTTTACCTATACCTTTGATCTCCTGGTCGGAGGAGCAGTCGGGATCATGGTCGTATTTCGTGTGTGCAGGCCGTTGAACTGGCTGAGAGGCATTCTCTGTGTCTGCGTGATCGCAGTTTTTTCGGTGGGTGTGCTACTGTTCCCGGGATTTCTTGGAATCCACAGCATCTTCTGCTGGCAGATGGTACTTGCGATCCCGCTTGTGTGCATGGTCATTCTTCTGTATCATGAGCTGATACGTCTGATCCTGTGCTGTTACCGGATCCGAGATCGCATACACGAAAAACTGGAGATTTTATTTCCGAAGAGAAAAAAGAAAAGAAGCCGGTAAGGAAAGGAATTATAAATGAAAAAGAAAATAGCAGTGATAGGCGGAGGGGCGGCAGGCATGTTTGCAGCACTGAATGCGGCAGAACGCGGGTGCGAAGTCCATCTGTTTGAAAAAAATGAAAAACTGGGCAAAAAGATCTATATTACAGGAAAAGGCAGATGTAATCTGACCAACGCCTGTGATACGGAAGAACTGTTTCAGGCAGTTGTCAGCAATCCGAAATTCCTGTACAGTGCTTTCTATGGCTACACGAATCATGATGTGATCGATTTTTTTGAAAAAGCCGGTACAAAGACCAAAATTGAACGTGGGGACCGTGTTTTTCCGGTATCAGATCATTCTACAGATGTTATTGATGCACTTCGCAGGAAAATGCGGGAATATAAAGTGCAGGTGCATTTAAATACCGAAGTTTCCAAGGTGGAAGCCAAAGATGGAAAAGTAACCGGTGTTTTGTCGGATGGAGAAAAGAAACTTTTTCCGGCAGATGCCGTACTTGTGGCAACCGGAGGGATTTCTTATAAAACGACAGGTTCTACCGGAGACGGTTACCGTTTCGCAGAAGAACTCGGACATAAAGTGACGGAATTATATCCATCGCTGGTTCCGTTTAATACAAAAGAAGCGTGGGCAAAAAGCCTTCAGGGTCTTTCGCTGAAAAATGTGGATGTCAAAGTGATGGACGGTAAAAAGAAACTCTATGATGGTTTTGGCGAGATGATGTTCACCCACTTTGGCGTGACTGGTCCTCTGATCTTAAGTGCCAGCAGTTACACTGCGAAAACGGCACGAAAAAAAGAACTTTCTATGTTTATCGACCTGAAGCCGGCATTGTCAAAAGAACAACTAGATCACCGAATCCTGCGTGATTTTGAGGAAGCAAAAAACAGACAGTTTAAAAACGCACTGGGCGGACTTTTCCCGGCAAAACTGACTCCGGTCATGATCGAGTTGTCCGGCATCAATCCGGAGAAGAAGGTAAATGAGGTATCAAGAGAAGAACGCCTCGGATTTGTGGAGCTGATCAAAAATTTGCCATTGACCGTAACAGGGCTTCGCGATTATAATGAAGCTATTATCACAAAAGGTGGTGTCAGTGTAAAAGAAGTCAATCCGTCCACGATGGAGTCCAAACTGGTGCAGGGACTGTATTTTGCAGGTGAGGTACTGGATCTGGATGCTGTGACCGGAGGATTCAATCTGCAGATCGCCTGGTCCACTGCCTATGCGGCAGCACTGGCGATGAGCGAAGCATAGATACCATGCAGGAGGAAAATATGAGTTTTAATATTGCAATTGACGGACCGGCAGGAGCCGGAAAAAGCACGATCGCAAAACGTGTGTCAAAAGAGCTTGGATTTATTTATGTCGATACCGGGGCAATGTATCGTGCGATCGCAGTTTATATGATGCAGAATCAGATCGATATCCACGACGATGCGGCAGTGCAGAAAGCCTGCAGCAAGATTTCCATATCGATCGCCTACAGTGATGACGGCGAACAGCAGGTGATCTTAAACGGGGAGAACGTGACCGGACTGATCCGCACAGAAGAAGTGAGCAAGATGGCATCCGTGACTTCCGCAAACCCGGCCGTGCGAGCCACACTGCTTGACCTGCAAAGAGATCTGGCGGCAAAAGAAGATGTCCTGATGGACGGAAGAGACATCGGCACCAATATCCTGCCACATGCACAGCTGAAAATTTATCTGACCGCAAGCGTGGAAACGCGTGCAAAGAGACGTTTCCTGGAACAGCAGGAAAAGGGAGATACGCACACACTGGAAGAGATCGAAGAGGAGATCCGGGACCGCGATCAGCGTGACATGTCAAGAGAGATCGCACCGCTTCGCCAGGCAGAGGATGCCATTCTGGTAGATTCTTCGGATCTGTCGATCGATGAGGTGGTTGAGCGTATTAAAGAATGTTACAGGGAAGTGAAGCAATGAAAGTGATAAAAGCACAGACTGCGGGTTTTTGTTTTGGCGTAAAACGTGCCGTTGACCAGGTCTATGATCTGGCAGCAAAAGAAAAAGAGCCGGTTTACACTTACGGGCCGATCATCCACAACGAAGAGGTAGTGCGGGATCTGGAAGAAAAAGGCGTACGGGTGCTGAATGGAAAAGAAGATCTGCTTTCGGTAAAAAAGGGCACCGTTGTGATCCGTTCCCATGGCGTTGCGGAAGAGGTTTATGATCTGATCTGCGAAAACGGACTGAATCTTGCCGATGCGACCTGTCCATTTGTAAAGAAAATACATCGCATTGTCAGGCGGGAAGGCGAAAACGGAAGAGAGATCGTGATCATCGGAAATGCCAATCATCCGGAGGTAGAAGGCATCCGAGGATGGTGTGTTTCTAAAGTGACGGTGATCGGAACAGAAGAAGAAGCAGAAGAATTTGAACCAAATTCAGACACAGGAGTCTGTGTTGTGTCTCAGACGACATTTAATTACAAGAAATTTAATAAATTAGTTGAAATTCTTTCAAAAAAGCGTTATGATATACTTGTTTTAAATACGATTTGCAATGCGACCGAAGAGCGTCAGCAGGAGGCGAGAAAAATTGCCGCCGATGTGGATGCCATGATCGTAATTGGAGGCAGACACAGTTCCAATACGCAGAAACTATTTGAAATATGTAAAGAAGAATGCAAGAATACTTACTATATACAGACACTTGAAGATTTGGATGTACATTCGATGCAGTCCATGAGTTGCGTAGGTATTACAGCAGGGGCATCAACCCCAAATAATATTATTGAGGAGGTTCACAAGGAATGTCAGAAATGAGCTTTGAACAAATGCTGGAGGAATCATTAAAAACAATTCATAATGGAGAGGTAGTCGAAGGTACGGTCATCGATGTCAAAGAAGACGAGATCATCTTAAATATTGGATACAAAGCTGACGGTATCATCACAAAAAGTGAATATACCAACGATTCAAGCGTAAATCTCCAGGATGTTGTTCATGTTAACGACAAAATGGAAGCAAAAGTCCTGAAAGTAAACGATGGTGAAGGACAGGTTCTGCTGACTTACAAACGTCTGGCAGCAGAAAAAGGAAACAAGAGACTGGAAGAAGCTTTCGAAAATCACGAAGTACTGAAAGCACCGGTTGCACAGGTACTCGATGGTGGTCTGAGCGTTGTGATCGACGAAGCAAGAGTATTTATCCCGGCAAGCCTGGTATCTGATACTTACGAAAGAAATCTTGGCAAATATGCAGGTCAGGAAATCGAGTTTGTGATCAGCGAGTTCAATCCACGCAGAAGAAGAATCATCGGCGACCGTAAACAGCTGTTGGTTGCAAAGAAAGCAGAAATGCAGAAAGAACTCTTTGCAAGAATCCACGTTGGTGATGTAGTAGAAGGCGTTATCAAAAACGTTACAGATTTCGGTGCATTCATCGACCTGGGCGGAGCAGACGGTCTGCTGCACATCTCAGAGATGTCCTGGGGACGTGTTGAAAATCCAAAGAAAGTATTCAAAGTTGGCGAAAAACTTTCTGTTCTGATCAAAGACATTAGCGGCGATAAGATTGCACTGAGCCTGAAATTCCCGGATCAGAACCCATGGCTGACAGCTGGCGAGAAATACGCAGCAGGCAACGTGGTAGAAGGTAAAGTTGCAAGAATGACTGATTTTGGTGCATTTGTTGAACTGGAGCCGGGTGTAGACGCACTGCTTCATGTATCACAGATTTCCCAGGAGCATGTTGATAAACCATCTGACGTACTGAGCGTAGGACAGGTTATCACAGCAAAAGTAGTAGATTTCAACGGCGAAGACAAAAAAATCAGCCTGAGCATGAAAGCACTGCAGAAAGAAGAAGCTGCTGCCGACACAACAGAGGCAGAAGAAGAGTAATATTGCACATCTCAAAAAGGGAGTGCTGAGTGTTCTGTAAGGTTCAGACAAAAGAGAACCTGCAGGGCAGGAAAGCCTGATTTCAAATGGAAATCAGGCTTTTTATGTATAAACATAATAAAGAGGGCGAATTCATAAACTGTTGCGTACATTCAAACCAGAAAGAATCCGAATGATAGCTTTCCTGGAAAACAGGTTTGAACAGTGCTTTTTCCTGAGGAAGAAAAAGTCCCCGGTGACGCTGGTAACAGGTTGTGGCTTTTGCAGGGATGCGTTCACGTGGATCGAGATAAGAGGCAACGTGCTTATGAATGGCACAGTCCTGCAAAGGAATATAATAATAATTTTTATAGTCAGATATGAAATACTTTAATTCGCCTTCGAAAGCATAGATCATCAGTTTGGCAGTGCCTTCCTGGAGCGTAAGATAGCACGAGGAAAGCCGGTTGGAGATCTGCTTTGGAACAGGATATTTCAGATCCAGCTCTGCGATCAGAAGCGGCTGTCCGTTCACAGAATCTTCCCAGAAAAGATTCCGGAGCGTATAATCCTGGTCTTTCAAAAACAGCGGATAGGCAAGAAGCGGCAGCAGTTTTGTCATACCTTTCAGATCGTCCAGATTATGCAGAAGCAGAAGCGAAAGAGCATCCGCATCTTTTAACTGGCAGTAGCTCTGATAGATTTTGATCAGTTCGCCGCCGTTGTAGCGGTCTTCCCGCTCAATGCCAAGGAAAGATTCCAGACTTTTCTGGTTGATGTGCGTCAGTTTCAGATATTTTTTGTATGGCCGGGTCAGGCGGTAAAGGTCAATGCTCTGCATAGATGATAAGGTATCTGACAATGTATATTTTTCTGCTTTGAAAAGAAGATAAGGGATATCAAAACCGTCACCGTTGAAATGAACGACAGCACGAAATGACCGGCAGAATGCAAGAAATGCGTTTAAAATTTCACATTCTTCCGATGGAGTTTCGGCAAACCACTGAAGGAAAGTCCAGTGCTCATCCAGAAAGCAGACCGCACCGATCAGATACAGAGAAGTGTTTCGCGGGGAAAATCCGGTTGTTTCAATGTCAAAGAAGAGAAATTCTTCTCTGGAAAAAGGAAAAGAGTCCAGATAGCGAAGATCTGGTTCAAAGTTGGAAAAAGATTGTTGTTTATATAGCATGAAAAAATTCCTTTCTTAAACTTATGTGTTCAAGAATGCCTCCGGCATTTCTGAAGTTGATTTTGAATTCTGGCATCATTATAAAAGTGTTTCAATAAAAATGCAATACAGAGATATTTAGCGATTAAAAAGACAGAAAATTCAATGTAAAATAAAAGAAAAACAGAAATCAAAAATAAAAGGAGAAAATTATGTGGGATATTCAAATTCTTGGAGTAGATTTGTATCATGTTCTTTTCTGGCTGATCTTATACAGCTTTATGGGATGGATATGGGAAAGCTGCTATGTATCGATAAAGGAAAAGAAGCTGGTAAACCGTGGATTTGTAACAGGTCCGGTGTGTACGATCTATGGAGTGGGAGCTATGAGCGTTTATTTGGTTCTGAGGCCATTGCAGGATCATGGTTTATGGCTGTTTCTTGGCGGCATTGTTCTGGCAACCATCCTGGAGTATGTTACTTCGTGGGTAATGGAAAAGCTCTTCCACACAAGCTGGTGGGATTACAGCGAACGGCCGTTTAACCTGCATGGCAGGATCTGTCTGGGATGCTCGATCGCATGGGGATTTTTCACACTGCTGATGTTTGAGATCCTTCAGCCGTTTGCACAGTGGGTGATCGATCTGTTTGATGTAGCGACCGGACATGCGTTTATTATCTTATGCGGGATTCTGTACTGCGTGGACTTTATCGTATCGACACTTGCAGCACTGCAGCTCGGCGAAAAACTGGAAGGCCTGCAGACTGCCATGGAAGAGTTTACCGAATATCTTCAGACGACCAAAGTCTACAGTTCGACGGAAGAGGCAAGAGAACTGTTTGGAAACTATAAAAAGCATCTGCCGACGAAAAAAGAATTTCAGGAAAAGCTGGGAGAGTATCAAAGGCACATTGCAGGCAAGATTGAAGAAAAGGGTCTTTCTGAATATGCAGAAGGCATTCGCTCTCGTTCAAAGGGATTTCGGGAACAGTATCAGGAGAGGGTTTCTAGGATCACCGGCGTAAACAAACGTTTTATGAAAGCTTATCCTACGATTCATAAAGTATCCAGAAAGAAAAAGGGGAATCAGAAAGAAACAAAATAAGCAAACAGAGAAAAAGAAAGCAGCAGTTATTGTTTTTTGATGGCTGTAAATATAAAAAAAGGAGGAGAAGTGTATGCTGCGTTTTACATTTCGGGGTGGCATTCATCCAGATGACGGAAAGGCGATGTCCAAAGATAAGCCGATTCGGGAGGTTTTGCCCAAAGGAGAGCTCGTCTATTCGCTTTCTCAGCATATCGGAGCACCAGCCAAAGCCATTGTAGCAAAAGGCGATCATGTACTGGCAGGCCAGAAAATTGCAGAAGCAGGGGGGTTTGTATCTGCAAACATTTTTGCATCCGTATCAGGAACGGTCAAAGCGATCGAAGCAAGGCTTGGGGTAGCCGGAGGCATGCAGGAATCCATTGTCATTGAAAACGATGGCCTGTATGAAGAGGTAGAGTTTTCACCAGAGCGGAAACTGGCGGATATTTCCGGAAAAGAGATCATTGAGATCATCAAGGAGGCGGGTATTGTCGGTATGGGCGGAGCCGGATTCCCGACACACGTCAAATACATGCCGAAAGATCCATCTGCGATCGATCACATCATTGTCAACTGTGCGGAGTGTGAGCCTTATCTGACATCAGATTACCGCAGGATGATGGAGGAATCGGAAAAAATCGTGGGCGGTCTTCAGGCGGCAATGAAGATTTTTGACGGAAGGGCAAAAGGCGTACTGGCAGTTGAAGACAATAAAAAAGATGCGGCAGCAAAACTGCGGGAAGCAGCAAAGGGGATACCGGATATTGAAGTTGTAGAATTAAAAACCAAGTATCCGCAGGGAGCAGAGCGACAGCTTATTTTTGCGGTCACAGGAAGACAGATCAATTCTTCCATGCTTCCGGCAGATGCAGGATGTGTAGTCAACAACTGTGACACGATCCATGCAATCTATGAGGCGGTACATTTTGGCAGACCGGTCATGAAAAAAGTGATGACGATCACCGGAAATGCGATCAAAGAACCGCAGAACCTGCGTGTCCGCACCGGTACGAACTTCCGGGAACTGATCGAAGAGGCGGGAGGTTTTACTTCCGAACCGGAGAAAATCATCGCCGGAGGTCCGATGATGGGAATCCCGCTGATCTCTCTGGATGTTCCGGTAGTCAAGACGTCTTCTGCGATCCTGTGCATGACAAAAGACGAGGTCGCAGCCTGCGAAGAGACAGCGTGTATCAACTGCGGACGCTGTGTGTCCGTCTGTCCGGGCCGGATCATTCCGGCAAAACTGGCTGATTATGCGAAAAGACATGACAAAGAATCTTTTGAGAAGGCAAATGGTATGGAGTGCTGCGAATGTGGATGCTGCAGTTATATCTGCCCGGCGAAACGGCCTCTGACTCAATACATCAAATCTATGCGTAAGATGGTGCTTGCGGATCGAAAAAAAGCTGCACAGAGGGGGAATGGAAAATGAGTGAAATGTGGAACATATCATCAAATCCGCACATCCGGGACAAAATGAAAAGCAGCGATCTGATGCGTCTTGTTCTGATTGCACTGCTTCCGGCAGCCGTATTTGGTGTCGTAAATTTTGGAATCAATGCATTAAAGGTAATTATTTTATCTGTGGCAGCCAGCGTGCTCACAGAGTATGTTTATGAAAAAGGGATGCACAAGAAAGTGACAATCGGTGACTACAGTGCAGCGGTGACAGGACTTCTGCTGGCACTGAACCTTCCGGCTTCTGCACCATGGTATCTTCCGGTACTTGGATCTGTTTTTGCAATTCTGTTTGTAAAACAGCTTTTCGGAGGACTTGGACAGAACTTTATGAATCCGGCTCTTGCAGCAAGATGTTTTCTTCTGATCTCTTTTGCCGGAAAAATGACGGACTTTACATACGATGCAGTATCCGGGGCAACGCCGCTTGCAGCCATGAAAGCCGGCGAGAGCGTGAATGTTTTAAACCTGTTTCTAGGAAAAACAGCCGGAACGATCGGTGAGACTTCCACACTGGCGATCCTGATCGGTGCGGTGATCCTTCTGGTATTTAAAGTGATCGATCTGAGGATACCATTGTCCTGCCTGCTTTCTTTCTCTGTTTTTGCCATTTTATTTGGCGGACATGGATTTGATCTGCATTTTCTGGCAGCACAGCTGTGTGCGGGCGGACTGATGCTTGGTACATTTTTTATGGCAACGGATTATGTAACCTCACCGATCACCAAAAACGGTCAGATCGTGTATGGATGCATCATCGGTATTCTCACCGGGGTTTTTCGTTTCCTCGGAAGTGCATCGGAGGGCGTATCTTATGCGATCATCCTTTCAAACCTTCTGGTGCCTTTGATTGAAAAAGTAACACCTCCGACAGCATTTGGGAAAGGAGGAAAAAAGCATGAATAAGATTATAAAAGAAGCACTGGTACTGATGGCGATCACACTGGTTTCCGGTTTACTGCTCGGAGCTGTCTACAGCATTACAAAACAGCCGATCGCACAGGCAGAGGAAAAAGCACAGAAAGAAGCTTATCTTGCTGTATTTCCGGATGCACAGGATCTGACGGAGCCGGATAACAAAGAAGAACTGCTCACAGAGGCAGCCGATGTCCTGGATCAGGCCGGATTTGGCACAGCTGACACTCTGGAAGATTTTTATCTGGCAGAAAAGGACGGAGCAGTGACAGGTGTGGTTATGAACATTACTTCGCATGAAGGATACGGCGGTGACATCAATTTCTCCATGGGTGTCAGTATGGACGGAACGGTGACAGGCGTGGAGATGCTTTCCTTAAGTGAGACAGCCGGACTTGGCATGCGTGCAAAAGACGAAGAATTTAAAGGACAGTTCGCAGGAAAAATCGTAGATCAGTTCGTGGTTACAAAAAACGGTGCTTCCGCGGAAAACGAGATTGATGCGATCAGCGGAGCAACCTTTACTTCCAAAGCGGTGACAAACGGTGTCAATGCGGGACTTCGTTTTTATGAAAGCCTTAAGGAAGGAGGTATCTTACAATGAGCAAAGCAGGAGAACGTTTATATAACGGTATCATCAAAGAAAACCCGACCTTTGTGTTGATGCTTGGTATGTGTCCGACGCTGGCAGTAACCACCTCAGCGATGAACGGACTTGGCATGGGACTTACGACAACGGTGATCCTTGCCATGTCAAACTTGATGATCTCAGCACTTCGTAAAGTCATTCCGAACGGCGTGCGTATGCCGGCCTTTATCGTGGTTGTGGCATCTTTCGTAACGATCGTACAGTTTTTGCTTCAGGCGTATGTACCGTCTCTGTATCAGAGTCTTGGTATTTATATCCCTCTGATCGTAGTAAACTGTATCATCCTTGGAAGAGCGGAAGCTTATGCTTCTTTCAATCCGGTCATCCCGTCTTTCTTTGACGGCGTCGGTATGGGACTTGGATTTACCATCGGTCTTGCCAGCATCGGTATCGTGCGTGAACTGATTGGAGCCGGAACCATTTTCGGTGTGCAGGTGATGCCTTCTTTCTATCAGCCGATCACGATCTTTATCCTTGCACCGGGAGCTTTTCTGGTCCTGTCCCTTCTGACAGCAGCCCAGAACCGCGTGAAACGTAAAATGCAGGAAAAAGGTAAAGAGACAAAGATCGGCAGCGGCTGCACAGGAGAATGTGCCTCCTGTGCAAGTTCCTGTAAAGGAGGGGAGACGTTATGAGAGAATTACTTATGATCGCAGTCGGCACTGCGTTTATCAACAATGTTGTTTTGAGCCAGTTTTTGGGACTGTGTGCATTCCTTGGTGTATCCAAGAAAATGGATACCGCAGCAGGCATGGGCGGAGCCGTTATCTTTGTTATCACGATCTCATCCTTTGTCACGGCTCTGATCTATAAATTTCTGCTCCTTCCGCTGAATGTGACTTACCTTCAGACGATCGTGTTTATTCTGGTCATTGCGGCACTGGTACAGTTTGTGGAAATGTTTCTGAAAAAGAGCAGCCCATCTCTGTACAATGCACTTGGCGTTTATCTGCCGCTGATCACGACAAACTGTGCCGTACTTGGTGTGGCACTGATCAATGTACAGAAAAGCTACGGCATCGTAGAGAGCGTGGTAAATGGCCTGGCAACGGCGGTCGGATTTACGATCGCGATCGTGCTGATGGCCGGTATCCGTGAAAAAACAGAATACAATGATGTACCGGAATCTTTTAAAGGATCACCGATCGTTCTTCTTACAGCCTGTCTGATGGCGATCGCATTCTTTGGATTTTCCAGTCTGAAATAGGAAGGAGGAGTGGCGGATGAGCATGGAGATCATACTTGCGGCTGTGATCGTAGGAGGTACCGGACTGCTTCTGGGACTTTTCCTTGGATTGGCAGGGAAAAAATTTGCAGTAGAAATTGATGAAAAAGAACAGCAGGTAAGAGAACAGCTTCCGGGAAATAACTGCGGCGGCTGCGGATATGCAGGATGTGATGCGATGGCAAAGGCGATTGCAAATGGAGAGGCTCCGGTAAATGGCTGCCCGGTAGGGGGAGATGCCGTGGCAGCAAAGATTGCCAGGATCATGGGGCAGGAAGCAGGAGAGAGCATCCGCAGAGTTGCCTTTGTAAAATGTGGCGGAACCTGTGACAAAGCAAAAGAATCCTGTCATTATTATGGAGTTCACGACTGTGAGATGATGGATTTTATTCCGGGAGGCGGACCGAAAACCTGTCATTATGGATGTATCGGAGACGGAACCTGCGAAAAGGTCTGTTCATTTGATGCGATTCATGTTATAAATGGAGTAGCAGTGGTAGACAAGGAGAAATGCAGAGCGTGTGGAGCATGCGTGGAGCATTGTCCGCGTCATCTGATCGAGCTTGTGCCATATGAAAGCCGTTATCTGGTACGCTGTGCTTCAAAAGATAAAGGAAAGCTGGTTATGCAGGCATGTGAGGCAGGGTGCATCGGATGTAAGAAATGCCAGAGAGAATGTCCTTCCGGTGCCGTTACTGTGGAGAACAATATTGCACATATCGATACTTCAAAATGTACCAACTGCGGAACCTGTGCATCGCTCTGTCCGAGAAAGGTGTTTACCGGACCGGTTGCCAGGAAAGAGTCCTGAAGACATAAGAAGTAAAGAAAGGGGAAATCAGGAATGAAGAAAAAGGGGTTTGGTGTGCTCGCAGTGCTGATGCTGAGTATGTTGCTTTCCGTAACCGCTTTTGCAAAAGGAAAGTGGAAGGTTGAGGAAGGTAACCGTTACTATTATAATGAGGATGGTACAAAGCAGAAAGGTTGGCTCACACTCAAAAAAGGAACTTATTATTTTCTGCCAAAGACAGGGATCATGGCAACCGGTGTGCGGCAGATCGCAGGAAAGACCTATGTATTTTCAAAAAAAGGGATTCTGCTGAAGGCATATGAAAGAGCCGGATTCAGGACAACCGCATCCGGAAAACTCTGCTATTCTTACGGTGACGGTACCGGCCGCCTGAAACGTCAGTGGTTTACCATCAATGGAAAGACGTACTACTTTAATAAAAAAGGGCATGCCCTGACGGGATGGCAGAAGATTGACGGAAAGATTTATTATTTCAATAAAAGATATGTTTTGCAGAAAGAAAAATGGGTGAAATACAACGGTAAAAAGATGTATCTTGGATCCGACGGAACGTTTGTGAAAGATACTTGGATCGATGACAAGTATCTTGGGCCGGACGGCGTTTATATCAAAGGCTATCGTGATGACAGACGTACAAACAAAAGTAAAACAGGATGGGTTGGATACGGTCAGCAGTGGAGATATTACCGGAAGAACAAACTGGTGACCGGCTGGATCACCATTGGTGAGAAGAGGTATTTCTTTGGCTCGGACGGCTATATGCGTGCCGGATGGCTGAAAGATCAGGGGCATACGTATTATATGGATACCAGAAGTGCCACTTATGGACAGATGATGACCGGCTGGTGCAAGATCAAAGACAAGTATTATTATTTCTTCCGCACACCGGCAGAGCATAACGGAACCGTCTATCCGCAGGGTAGTATGGCGAGAAAGATTTCCATCCGTTTCTCTTTGGCAGACGGAACGCAGAAAATCTATATCTTTGGCAAAAACGGTGCCTGCACGAATTATTAAAAATCCAGAATCTCTGTCTGTGATTTCAGGCTGAGAAAAACCTCCCGGAGCGTTTCCTTTCCGGGAGGTTTTTTGTTGCGGCATTAAGGAAAATGCAGCAAAAAACGGTCAGTGGAAGATTTTTTGCATATTCTGAATAGAAAGAGGAACAGGAGGGCTGTTATGGCAACGATCGTGATAGATGCCGGACATGGAGGAGCAGACCCGGGAGCTGTTTTTGAAGGAAGACAGGAAAAAGACGATACACTGCGGCTGGCACTGGCAGTGGGAAAGATTCTGGAGGAAAACGGACAGAATGTGATCTATACCAGAACAACCGATGTTTATCAGACACCATTTCAGAAAGCAACGATCGGAAACGAAGCAAGAGCCGATTTTTTTGTTTCCATACATCGCAATTCCAGTCCGGTTGCCGGGCAGTATTCCGGTGTGGAAACACTGGTCTATGAGCGAAGCGGCATCAAAGAAGAGATGGCAGAAAACATCAACCGGGAACTGGAGGAAGCAGGTTTTGAAAATCTCGGTGTCAAAGAAAGACCGGGACTTGTCGTCCTTCGCAGGACTAAAATGCCGGCAGTACTGGTGGAAGCAGGGTTTATCAACAACGGAGAAGACAACCGGATCTTTGATGAAAATTTTGAGGAAGTCGCACAGGCGATCGCCGACGGTATTTTGCAAACCATCTATGCACAGGAAGTCGAATCTTATGAATACGAAAAAGAAGCAGAAACACCTTACCGCATCCAGCTTGGTTTTTTTAATCTGGAAGAAAATGCCAGGGCACTGCAGGCACAGCTGCTCTTTTTGGGATACGATGCTGTGATCGAACCTGGAGAGGATGGGACTTACCGGGTTTACAGTGGATCTTTTGAAAAACTGGATAATGCGGCAAAAATGGAGCAGACACTGCGAAAAGCAGGATTTTCCACCTATATCGTACAGTAAAGGAATAAGAAAAAAACAAGAAACGTAAATCTTTACACTTTTTGTTTCCTGAGGTATACTAAGGAGCAGAGAATGGGCTTGGAAGAAAGGTACCATTTTATGGTGTGCATAGGAGGGCGGTATGTCTGTCTGCCCTCTGCACATATAGCAGAGTTTTCCTGGATGTAAAACGGAGAAAGTAACTGTAAACATAGTATGATGCCAGGGTCAAAAGGTCTAAATTCACATGAGCTTGCTCATAAGTGGATGAAAGACCTTGAGACCCGCCCCGATATGAGCATAAAAGTGGGATGATAATCCCACGATATGCGAATACCGGAGAGGATTGTGGGAGTGCGATGCACGGAACAATCCGTAGGCATCAGAGTTGGGGGCTTTTGACCCCAACATCATATATACATAGGGTAAATAATAATATTACCGGAGAGTGGAGTATGGATAAAAAGAAAAAATGGTTAAAAATCACACTTGGAATTATGGCACTGGTTATCGTGGGGGTGTATATCGGCGGGATTGCCGCCTTTCATGGAAAATTCTTGAAGAACACGGACATTAATGGCATGGATGTTTCAGATATGACAGTGGAAGAGGCAGAGAAACTGATCAGAGAGCAGGCAGAAGATTATCAGATCACGTTAAAAGAACGCGGAAATAACAGTGAGACGATCACGGCAGAAGAGATCGGTTATCATTATGTTTCCAATGGGGAAATCGAAAATTTCCAAAAATCCCAGCCATACGCCCTGTGGTTTGTAAGTTATTTCCGACCGGCATCTTATGCGTTTGAGACGGCAGTGCAGTATGATGAAACATTGCTGAAAGAAAAAGCGGACAGCCTTAAATGTTTTGATAAAGCAACAGCTAAAGCACCGGAAGATGCGAAAATGGTCTTTCAGGAAAGCGAAAACAAGTATGTGATCAAAAAAGAGAAGCAGGGTGCAAAGCTCAAACAGAAAAAATTCTGGAAACTGCTTACAGAGACAATTTCAGAAAGAGACGGTCTGCTGGATCTGGAGAAAGAATCCTGTTATCAGACACCAAAAGTGACAAGTGATGATAAAGACTTAAACCAGCTGGTAGAGAATCTCAATCATTATGTGGATATCGAGATTACATACTGTTTTGGAAACCAGAAGGAGGTTCTGGACGGTAGTGTGGTAAAAGACTGGCTGACCTATGATAAAAAAGGGAAAGTGCTGGTAAAAGACGGTGCGATCAGCGACTATATCGCATCTCTGGCAGACAAGTATGATACCTATGACAAGCCACGGAAGTTCAAGACAAGTGACGGAACATATGTGACTGTGGAGGGCGGTTCATATGGATGGAAAATCGACCAGACAGCGGAGGCAGAAGAGCTGACAAAGCTGATGGAAGAAGAGCCGCACATGGAACGTACACCGATCTTTGCCCAGGAAGCAGACAGCTGGGAAAATGGTGACATGGGTGACACGTATGTGGAAGTTGATCTGACAAAACAACATCTGTGGATGTACAAAGAAGGGAAACTGATCGTAGAATCGGATTTCGTATCCGGAACAATGACACCGGCTCGTGTGACACCGCCCGGCATTTTCCGGTTATACTATAAAAAATCACCGGCTGTTCTTCGAAGCACAAAACCGGGCGATAGTTACGAGACACCGGTTTCTTTCTGGATGCCGTTTAACGGCGGGATCGGATTCCACGATGCCACCTGGAGAGGAAGCTTCGGCGGTCAGATCTTCTGGAACAGCGGTTCT
Source organism: Ruminococcus sp. MCC718 (assembly GCF_018783905.1). Classification (NCBI taxonomy): domain Bacteria; kingdom Bacillati; phylum Bacillota; class Clostridia; order Eubacteriales; family Oscillospiraceae; genus Ruminococcus; species Ruminococcus sp. MCC718. The sequence goes on along the minus strand of NZ_WQNP01000180.1, from coordinate 8,696 downwards.
CATGGCTGCATTAATCTTCCGTACAGTGCCGCACAGACGATTTACCAGAATATCGAAAAAGACTATCTGGTCATTTGCTTCTATCGGAACGGTGAGTATAAATATTAGATGTGAGATGATTCATATGTCATGCGATGCATGATGTGCACCTCGCAGCAAGAATGACAGAGGCATTCTTAAATGAAAAAAGAAAGAGGAAATGTATGCTCGAACAGATTGTAGAGCCACTGCTTGGGTGGTTCGGGGAACATGCACGGATTCTCCCGTGGAGAGAACAGCCGCAGCCATATCGCGTCTGGGTTTCTGAAATTATGCTGCAGCAGACACGTGTAGAGGCGGTAAAACCCTTTTTTGAACGTTTTACGCAAGCTCTGCCGGACGTTCGATCCCTTGCGGAATGTCCGGAAGATAAGCTTTTGAAGTTATGGGAGGGGCTTGGCTATTATAACCGCGTCCGGAATATGCAGAAAGCAGCACGGAATATGGTGGAATTTTATGACGGCGAAATGCCGGCAGACTATGAAAAACTGCTGGGTCTTCCTGGGATCGGTCCTTATACGGCAGGAGCAGTAGCTTCCATTGCCTTTGAGATCCCGGTTCCGGCTGTTGACGGAAATGTCCTGCGGGTGATCACAAGGATCACGCAGAATGACGGAGATATTTTGAAGCAGTCTGTCAAACGTCAGGTCGAGGAGGAGCTTCTGGCAGTAATGCCAAAAGGAAGATCCGGAGCCTTTAACCAGGCACTGATGGAACTTGGGGCGACTGTATGTGTGCCAAACGGGGCACCGAAGTGTGAGGAATGTCCGCTGTCAGGCGTATGCCTTGCACATCAGAACGGCAAAGAGATGGACTATCCGAAAAAAGCACAGAAAAAGCCGCGTAAAATCGAAAAAAAGACCGTTCTGGTGATAAGGGACGGCAGCAGGGCAGCAATCCGCAAACGTCCGGCAAAAGGACTTCTGGCAGGTTTATATGAGCTTCCTAATCTCTCTGGATGGTTAAGCCAGGATGAAGTTCTGGACTGGCTGAAACAGGAAGGGCTGTCACCGATCCGTATCCGGAGATTATCGGATGCGAAACATATTTTCAGTCATATTGAATGGCATATGACAGGATATGTGGTCCTGGTGGAAGAACTGGAAAACTATTTTGGAAAAGATATGCTTTTTATTGAGCCGAAAAGAACAGAAGAAGAATACCCGATCCCGGCAGCTTTTTCAGCTTACACAGCCTATCTTCAGATCAGACTCGGACAGGAAAAATATGACGAAAAATAAAACAGAAACGTGTATGGAGGAAAAAACGTGAAAATATTATCAATAGCAATTCCCTGTTATAATTCTGCAGCCTATATGAGAAGATGTATTGATTCTCTGCTTTCGGGCGGAGAAGATGTGGAGATTTTAATTGTGGATGACGGTTCCACAAAAGACAATACCGCAGAGATTGCAGATGAGTATGAAAAAAATTATCCGGGGATCGTAAAGGCGATCCATCAGGAGAACGGCGGACATGGAGAGGCAGTCAATGCCGGACTGCGTAACGCAACCGGAGTATACTATAAAGTGGTGGACAGCGATGACTGGGTAGATGTGGATGTTTATCTCGATATTATCAAAACTTTGAAAGAACTGGTGGCAGGTCCGCAGACTGTTGATATGTTCATCAGCAATTTTGTCTACGACAAGGCAGGTGCGAAGCACAAAAAAGTGATGCGGTACAAGGCATTTCCTGAAAATGAAGTATTCCAGTGGGATCATGCAAAAAAACTGCACATCGGACGTTACATTCTGATGCATTCCGTGATCTACCGTACCATGCTGCTACGGGAATGCAACCTGGAGCTTCCGAAACATACCTTTTACGTGGATAATCTGTTTGTGTTCCAGCCGCTTCCGTATGTAAAAAATCTTTATTATAAAAATGTGAATTTCTATCATTATTTTATCGGCAGGGATGATCAGTCCGTCAACGAAAAAGTCATGATCTCCCGCATCGACCAGCAGATCCGTGTCAATAAGATCATGATCGACACCATGGCTGACAATAAAATCGCAGACAAGCGAATCCGCCAGTATATGACAAGTTATCTGGATATTATTACAACGGTTACTTCCGTTATGCTGATCCGTTCCGGCACAGAAGAAAATCTGGAAAAGAAAAAAGAACTGTGGCAGTATTTAAAAGCAAAAGACGGCGGTCTATATTTCCGCCTGCGTCACGGTCTGTTTGGACGTACGATGAATTTGCCGGGCAGAGGAGGAAGAAAACTTTCGGTTGCAGCCTATAAGATCTCACAGAAATTTTATGGATTCAACTGATACAAAAGCGGCAGAGATAGGACGTTGTAATTCTGTGAGATTTATGGTAGAATTTTCACAGTTGAAAAAATGGATATTTTAGGAGGACAACATGGGAGAGGAAACGGTTTCCAAAAATTTTATTGAACAGATTATAGAAAAAGATCTGGCAGAGGGCAAATACGATACGATCTGTACTCGTTTTCCGCCGGAACCAAATGGCTATCTGCATATCGGACATGCCAAAGCCATTCTGTTAAATTATGGACTTGCACAGAAATATCACGGCAAGTTTAACATGCGTTTTGATGACACCAACCCGACCAAGGAGCGAGTTGAGTTTGTAGAGTCCATCAAGGCGGATATCAAATGGCTGGGTGCTGACTGGGAAGACAGACTGTTTTTCGCATCCAATTACTTTGACCAGATGTATGAAGCAGCAGTGAAGCTGATCAAAAAAGGCAAAGCCTATGTCTGTGACCTGACACCGGAGCAGATTCGCGAGTACAGAGGGACACTGACAGAACCTGGAAAAGAAAGCCCGTACCGTAACCGCAGCATCGAAGAAAATCTGGAGCTGTTTGAAGCAATGAAGGATGGCAAATATGCAGACGGAGAAAAGGTACTGCGTGCAAAGATTGATATGGCATCTCCGAATATCAATATGCGTGATCCGATCATTTACCGTGTGGCACATATGACACACCATAATACCGGAGATAAATGGTGCATCTATCCGATGTATGATTTTGCACATCCGATCGAAGATGCAATCGAAGGCGTGACACATTCTATCTGTACCCTGGAGTTTGAGGATCACCGTCCGCTCTATGACTGGGTCGTACGTGAACTGGAGTATCCGCATCCACCAAAACAGATCGAGTTTGCAAAACTGTATCTGACCAACGTTGTTACCGGTAAACGTTACATCAAAAAACTGGTAGAAGAAGGTATCGTGGACGGCTGGGATGATCCGCGTCTGGTATCGATCGCAGCCCTTCGAAGAAGAGGATTCACACCAGAATCCATCAAGATGTTCGTTGACCTGTGCGGTGTCAGTAAAGCTCAGAGCTCCGTTGACTATGCAATGCTGGAGTACTGCATCCGCGAAGACCTCAAACTGAAACGTCCGCGTATGATGGCAGTCCTTGATCCGGTCAAACTGATCATCGACAACTATCCGGAAGATCAGATCGAGTACCTGGAAGCAGACAATAATCTGGAGAACGAGTCTCTTGGAAAACGTCAGGTTCCGTTTGGACGTGAACTTTACATTGACCGTGAAGATTTCATGGAGAATCCGCCGAAGAAATATTTCCGTCTCTTCCCTGGAAACGAAGTGCGTCTGATGAATGCATATTTCGTGAAATGCACAGGTTTTGAAAAAGATGAAAACGGAAATGTGACAGAAATCCACTGTACTTACGATCCGGAGACAAAATGCGGAACTGGATTTACCGGACGTAAAGTCAAAGGAACCATCCACTGGGTAGCAGCGAAGACTGCCAAAAAAGTGACCGTACGTCTCTATGAGAACATTATCGATGAATCTAAAGGCGTATATAACGAGGACGGCAGCCTGAATCTGAATCCAAATTCACTGACTGTAAAAGAATGCTTCGTAGAGCCTGCACTTGCAGAAGCAAAACCATATGAAAGCTTCCAGTTTGTACGTCAGGGTTATTTCTGTGCAGATGTCAGAGATTCCAAAGAAGGGGCACCGGTATTTAACCGTATCGTGGCACTGAAAAGTTCCTTCAGACTGCCGAAACAGCAGTAAGGAAAAAGAATATAGAAATAATCATAATGTGTAAAAAGGAATATCCGATCAATGAAAAATCGGATATTCCTTTTTTGTATATCAGATGTAGGATGACGCATACCTCTGTAGATAAGAACATTCAAGTCGAACGCACGTGAGACTTGGTGCGTGATTCTGGTCAGCGAAAGCTGACATATTCTTCTCAGAATCACTGCACATTCTACACTTTTCAAAAAAATCTCTGAAAAAAAGACAGAAACAAAAAGTGTGCAAACTGCAAAAGGGATGGAATTGCAATTTGCACACTCTTGAATTTTAACAGAAGTAAATCAGAACTTAAGCTTCCGGCGTTTCTTCCTCTGATTTTTCTTCGGCAGCATCAGCAACCATTTCTTCTGCCTCTTCCGGAACAGTTTTTTCTTCGTCAGAGTCTTCTGGTTTGCTTTCTGCTTCTGCATGTTCAGTGACAGCCTCAGCTTTGACGGTCTCTTCGTCTGCTTCTTTTTCGAAAATGGCTTCGGCCGTATCAGCGGCATTTTCCGCTGCTTCCTCCGGTACGGAAGAGGATGGAATGGTAACATACTCGCGGGCATCGGCAGCATCTTCACCATCAAAATCCTCAAGGTCATCATCTAAGAAATCATCCTCGAAATCTTCAAAATCATCCTCCCAATTCTCTTTCTCTTTTTTATGTTTTTTGAAATATGCAAGTCCGGCACCTGCGGCAGCTCCCAAAAGTGCAGCACCTACCAGCCATTTGCTGTATTTTTTTGACATAAACGAACTCCTTTCTCCTGTTTTAAACTCCTGACTGATGTCTGCGAATTGCTCTGTTATAAGGTAATTTTCGCAATTCTGAGCTATGCTTCAGTCAGTACCAAGTGCCCTAGATCCCAATGTCTTAGCTTGCAGGTAAGAACGATATTTTGAAATTTTGACACTGGCATTATATAATATTTTATATATGGTATTGTAATACTTTTCTATAAAAAAGAAAAGGGGTTTATTTAAAAATTATCTGAACAAGAAACATGTAAAACAGCGTTCCTCCTCCAACGGAGAGAAGCGTATTTTTCTTCCAGCAGTGTACCAGAACGATGGCGATGCCGGCGATCAGCTCTGGCAGTCCGAACGGTGTCTGCAGCAGGGAAACATTCTTGAAGCAGTAAACCACCAGCATACCGATGATAGCGTAAGGAAGTACTTTTCCGAGGTACATGATGTAAGCAGGTGTCTTGGATTTTCCAGAAAACAAAAGGAACGGAAGTCCGCGTACAAAAAAAGTCAGTAAGGACATGATCGCGATCAAGGCGATTGCCTGAGAATCCGGGATACTACGCATGTGAATCATCTCCTTTCTGATCTTCTCTTTCCATATGCTCCTCCAGCGGCTTACGAAGCAGTGTCAAGATCGTAAGAATGGAGAGCATGGCAGGAATGATAAAACGGTCCGGCCCGAAAAGAAGCAGACAGATCACAGAGCAGATCACACCGGTGATTGCCGGGATATGATTTTTGCTGTTCAGCCACTGATCAGTAAAGATTACAATAAACAGTGCTGTCATGACAAAATCCACACCTTTTGTATTGAAGTTGACCAGGGAACCAAAGAGTGCACCGAACGTGCAGCCGATGATCCAGTAAACGTGATCCAGCATGGAGATAAACAAATAGAACCATCCCTTGTCCACACCGTCCGGAACCGGGGTTGTAGCAACCAGAGAATAGGTCTCATCGGTCAGCTCATGGATCAGCAGAAGCTTTTTCTTTCCGGTGTCTTTGTATTTGTCGATGATGGAAAGACCGTAGAAGAGATGCCGTACCTGGATCATCAGTGTCATGATCGCGGTGGAGATCAGGCTGGCACCGCTTGCGAGCAGGTCGATCGCCACATACTGCATCGAGCCGGCATAAATAAAGATGGACATAAAGAAAGCCCAGATAAAAGAATATCCGTTGCTTTCAAGCAGTATGCCAAAGCCCATACCAAGAAAAAGATAGCCTGCCATAACCGGAAGTGTGTGAGGAAAGGCAGACCTGAATGCTTTGCTTTTCATGTTCATTTCCTCCTTGAAATGTATCAGCAATTAGTATAGCATGGTGGGTGAAATATGTCAAAATACAGGAGAAAAAAGCATGAAATTTTATGATGCATTAACAGATTTTATTTTCACAGAACAGAAACCGGAAAAAGCAGATGCGATCTTTGTTCCGGGCGGATTGTATGGTGAGATCGCACAGCATGCGGCAGAGCTTTATCAGCAGGGCTTTGCATCACTTATCGTGCCTTCTGGAAAGTACAGCATTGTGGAAGGAAAATTTACTGAGGTACAGTCACCGGAGAAATATAAAGGCAGATATTTTGAGACAGAAAGTGATTTTCTGACGCAGATCCTTGTGGATGAAGGGGTAAAAAAAAGCGATATTCTGCAGGAAAAAGAAGCATCTTATACTTATCAGAATGCATTATTTACCAAGGATCTTCTCGAGAAAAAAGGGCTGCATTTAAAAAAAGTGATCCTGTCCTGTCAGGCATATCACGCCAGAAGATGTCTGATGTATTATCAGTTTGTTTTCCCGGAAATCGAATTTATCGTCTCACCGGTCATTACCAGGGGTGTTTCAAAAGAAAACTGGTATCAGAGCGAGTACGGTATCTGTCTGGTACTCAAAGAGGTGGAACACTGCGGCAGCCAGTTCGCAGATATGATGTGCGACCGTGCCTCTGTCCGATAAATGTCGGTAGAGATGACAAAGATTGCATGAAAAGTGTTACAGAAATTTGACGGAAAACCAGTTTCGTGTTATGCTGTAGCAGCAGAAAACCGTTCACAAAAGAGGAGTGATCTTATGATAAAAGCAGCAATTTTTGATCTTGACGGTACGATCGGAGATACCGTGGAATCCATCGCTTACAGTGGCAATCGTGCCCTCAGGGATATCGGATACCAGGCATTTCCGGTGGAAAATTATAAATATTATGCAGGTGATGGCGTAGATGAACTGGTCCGCCGTACCCTGCGGGATTCCGGTGATACGAACTGCAGTCAGTTTGAGCAGATGAAAAGCATTTACAAAGCGTATTTTGCAAAAGACTGCATGTACCATGTAAAGCCGTTTCCGGGTATTTGCGAGATGCTTTCAGAACTGAAAAAAAGAGGGATCCGGATCGCCGTACTTTCCAATAAACCGCATGCTCAGGCCATCGATGTGGTGGAGAGTCTGTTTGGAAAAGATTATTTTGATTACATCCAGGGACAGACAGAAACGATCCGACGCAAACCCGCACCGGACGGAGCGTTTGCCATTGCAGAAAAGTTTGCAGTAGAGACCGGAGAATGTCTTTATGTCGGAGATACAAACACGGACATGCAGACCGGCAATGCGGCACATATGCATCCGGTAGGGGTTCTGTGGGGATTCCGCGACCGAAAAGAATTAGAAGAAAATCACAGTGAATATGTGATTGAAAAACCACAGGAACTGATTGAGATCCTGGAAAAGATAAACGGAGGAGACAACAAGTGATAAAACTGGTAGCAACCGATATTGACGGCACACTGATACGGGAGAGCAGTTCTGTGCTGCCGGAAGAAATTTTTGATCTGATCCGGGAACTTCGAAAACGTGATATCTATTTTGCGGCAGCAAGCGGAAGACAGTACATGGGACTGAAACGACTGTTTGCTCCGGTGGCAGATCAGATGCTTTTTATCAGTGAAAATGGTTCCAACGTTGTATGGAAGGACGAAGAACTTTATGCTTCCGTGATCGATCCGAACCTGATAAAAGAGATGCAGGAATATGCAAAACATTTCCCGAATATGCATCTGACCTTATCGACAACAAAAGCGATGCATTCTACCGGAAGTGATGACCTGTCCTATCGGAAAATGATGGTGGATGGCTATCAGAATGACATGGTTTTTGATGATGACGAAGACGGCACCAAACTGAAAGTGATCAAAATGTCTCTGTACTGTGAAAGCGGGATTCGGCCTTATGCAAAAGAAATCGAAGATTACTGGCAGGGCAGATTAAACACCGTAGTGGCAGGTGCACCGTGGATTGATTTTATGAAGCCAGGAACCGATAAAGGGGCAGCACTTCAGTTCGTACAGCAGTATTTTCAGATAAAAAAAGAAGAGACGCTGGCATTCGGGGATAATCACAACGATCTTGGAATGATTTTGGCAGCAGGAGAGGGATGTGCAGTTTCTACCGCAAGAACCGCAGTCAAAGAGGCAGCAAAACATATCGTTGGAAGCTACGAAGAAAAAGGAGTCATAAAGGCACTTCAGGAGCTGCTAAAGAAGCAGAAATAAATAATGAGATGTTGAGATCAAAAGATATTTGGATCTTAATCAATACTTGTAATTGGCAAGTGGGCCGGAGAGAAAAAAGGAGGAATTTATAAGTAACTAAATATATTGCTTAATATAGTTAAATGTGTTTAAATATACCTATGGAGGTATTATTATGAACACGTCAAATATCACGAATTATAAACCAAAAGATTTTGCTGAATTAATAGGTGTTTCTGTGAAAACGTTACAGCGTTGGGACAGGGAAGGAATTCTAGAGGCAAATCGGACTCCAACGGATAGGCGTTATTATACTTACGACCAATA